>DASZFV010000347.1:0-10358 GCA_035939455.1 Polyangia bacterium | reverse complement strand
AAGCTCAACCACCGCGCCGACGATGATCCGGATCGGTTCGGAGTGCTCGCCATCCACGCCCCCCCCCTCGCGCTCGCCTTCGACCTCCGCGCCGTGTTCGTGGGGCGCGGTATCGCGCCGTCGCGCGCCTTCAGCGCCGTCGCGTCGACGCTGGACATCACGCCGAGCGGGGGAAGCGGGGAAATGTCCTACACGATCGACGGCGATCTCTATCGCACCTCGGCGCCGACGCTGCGACTGTCCGTCGGCCCGCGCATCCAGTTCGTGCAGCCCCGCGCGGCCATCAACGCGCAAACGCCCGCATTGCTCTCGGCGCCGCCCGGAGATACGATGAAGGTGGCCCGATGAGTTCTTCGTTCCCTCTCGACGGCAAGCGGGTGAGATTTGCGGGGGACTCCAACGTGGGCATGAAGCGCGCCCACAACGAGGACTCCTTCTACCTGCCCGAGAGCGAGCGCCTCGCGATCGTCGCGGACGGCATGGGCGGCCACGCCTCGGGAGAGGTCGCGAGCCGCATGGCGGTCGAGACGATCTCGGGGTTCTTCAAGGCGACGCAGGAGGAGCAGCAGCTCACCTGGCCGTTCAAGATGGACAAGGGCCACCGCTACGACGTCAACCGCATGGTGACGGCCATCAAGCTCGCGAACCTCAAGATCCACGAGCAGGCGCAGAAGGACCCACGCTGTCACGGCATGGGCACGACCGTCGTCTCGGCGCTGTTCCTCGACGACGCGCTCGTCGTCGGCCACGTGGGTGACAGCCGCCTCTACCGCCGGCGCGACGGCGTCTTCGAGCAGATCACGGAGGACCACTCGCTGCTCAACGACTACATCAAGATGAAGCACCTCTCGCCCGACGAGATCGCCGCCTTCCCTCACAAGAACGTCATCGTGCGCGCGCTCGGCATGAAGGACACCGTCCAGGTCGACGTGCACGTCGACGCGCCCCGGTTGGGCGACGTGTACCTCATCTGCTCGGACGGCCTGTCGGGCATGATCAAAGACCAAGACATGGCCGAGATCGCGACGAGCGAGCGCGACCTGGACGTCGTGTGCGAGCGCCTCATCACGACGGCCAACAAGAACGGCGGCCTCGACAACATCACGGTCGTCGCGGTCCGCTTAGAAGCAGCGTGACGCCTGAGCCGGCCTCTCGCGCGGGCCCTCAGACACCGACGACGCCGTCGGGCGTCGCGATCGCGCACGCGAGATCGCACGTGACGGCGACGCCCGGCCAGACGACGGCGCCGCGCACCTTGACGCCGGCGGCGACGCGCGCCCCCGCGCCGAGCACGACCCCCGGACCGACCTCGGCGCTTGCTTGAATGACGGCGCCGGCCCCGACGCGGCACGAGCCGAGGACGTGCGACCCGGGCTCGACGCGCGCGTCAGGGTCGAGCCCGACGAGCGGGCCGGGCGGATGGGGCACGAGCGACGGGTCGCGGAGCAGCGCGAGGTTCCCCGCGAGGTAGCGCTCGGGCGTCGAGTGCTCGGCGAAGTAGCCGTCGAGCACCTCGGCGCGGATCGCCGCGCCCGCGAGTAGCGCGGGGATGTACGCGTCGCGGATGACGTCGCAGACGACGGGGCGGAGTCGATCGAGCAGCGCCGGCGCGAGGACGTGAATCCCCGTGAACATGCGCTCGATGACGCGACCCTCGGGCGGCCGCGGCGAGCGCGCGTCGAGGATGCCGACGACGCGACCCGTCTCGTCGGCGGAGATCGCGCCCCAGCGGCGCGCGTCGGGGTCGTCGCGCAGCAGCATGGTCGCGAGGGCGCCTCCCGCGGCGTGCGCCGCCACGAACGCGGCGAGATCGACGTTCGCGACGACCTTGGCGTTCATGACGAGGACCGCGCCCGCGCCGAAACGCGGCCGCGCCGCCGCGAGGCCGCCGCCCGTGCCCAGCAGCTCGGCCTCGATCGAGTAGTCGAGCTGCACGCCTCGCGACGACGCGCCCAGGGTTTCGCGCAGCAGGTCGCCGTGGTGGAAGACGTTGACGACGGCGCGCGAAAAGCCGGCGCGCGCGCAGGCCACGAGGCCGAAGGCGATGGCCGGATGGCCGCAGATGGGCACGAGGGGCTTGGGCAGCGCCGTCCCGAGCGGCCCGAGGCGCGTCGACCTCCCGGCCGCCAATAGCATGACGTTCATGGCTCTACCCAATCATGCTAGCTTCATCGCCCATGAAAATCTGCGTCATTGGCACCGGGTATGTCGGCCTCGTCGCGGGAGCAGGCTTCGCCGACATGGGCAACGACGTCGTGTGCTGCGATATCGACAAGGCGAAGATCGACGGCCTCAAGCGCGGCGAGATGCCCATCTACGAGCCGGGCCTCGACAAGCTCGTCGTCAACAACGCCGCGGAGGGCCGCCTCAGCTTCACGACCGACGTCGCGGCGGGCGTCGCGGGTGCCGAGGTCGTGCTGCTCGCCGTGGGGACGCCGCCCGGCCCAGACGGCTCGGCCGATCTCCAGTACATCTTCAAGGCCGCCGAGCAGGTCGGACGCGCGCTCACGGGCTGGGCCGTCATCGTCACGAAGTCGACGGTGCCCGTGGGCACGGGCGACAAGATCGAGGCCATCGTCAAGAAGGCGACCAAGCACGAGTTCGGCGTGGCCTCGAACCCCGAGTTCCTCAAGGAGGGCGATGCCCTCCACGACTTCATGAAGCCCGACCGCGTCGTCATCGGGGCCGACGACAGGCGCTCGATCGAGGCCCTGCGCTCCCTCTACGCGCCGTTCTCGCGCACGAGCGACCGCATGCTCGTCATGGATCGCCGCTCGGCGGAGCTCACGAAGTACGCCGCCAACTCGATGCTCGCGACGCGCATCTCGTTCATGAACGACCTCTCCAACCTGTGCGAGCTCCTCGGGGCCGACATCGAGCAGGTGCGCAAGGGCATGGGCTCGGATGTCCGCATCGGCAACAAGTTCCTCTTCGCGGGCCCGGGCTTCGGCGGCAGCTGCTTCCCGAAGGATCTGCGCGCCGCCATCAGCACGGGCCGCGACGTCGGCTACGACCTCGAGATCCTCGACGCCGTCGTGGCCGTCAACGAGCGCCAGAAAAAGAAGCTCGGCGAGAAGGTCCTCGCGCACTTCAAGGGCGACCTCGCGGGCAAGCGCGTCGCGATCTGGGGTTTGGCCTTCAAGCCGGGCACCGACGACATCCGCGAGGCGCCGGCCCTCGTGCTCGTCGACCAGCTCGTCGCCGCGGGCGCGGTCGTCGTCGGCACCGACCCCGTGGCCATGGAGGCCGTCCGCAAACAGCTCGGCGACCGCATCCAGTACGAGGAGAACAACTACGAGTGCGCGAAGGGCGCCGACGCTCTCGTGCTCGTCACCGAGTGGCACGAGTTTCGCCGTCCGTCGTTCGAACGCCTCAAGGGCCTGCTCAAGCAACCGGTGATCTTCGACGGCCGGAACATTTGGAGCCCCGGCGAACTCCGCGCCGCCGGGTTCACGTATTACGGCATGGGAAGGGGCAGCGCGCGAGTGAGCTAGCTCGCGCCGAGGTATCAGGACGCCGGGCGGTGGGCCACGGCGCTCGGGGGCGGGGGGGCCATGGCCTTCCAGTCGAAGGCGCCGCTGGGCGGGCGGCGCAGGGGACGCGGGTGTTTCGCCTCGTAGCGGCCGGCCGTGATCTCGACGCGGTCCGGATAGATGTGCAGCGCGCCCACGAGGCCGACCGACTCGGGGGGCATCGTGTACGACAGGCCCTCGTGCATGACCGTGGCGCGCGGTCCCACGACGACGGGAAAGCGCAGCGCGACGTCGCGCGCGTCGAGGCGCAGCGGGCGCAGGCGCTGGCGCTCCTCCGCGAGCAGGATCGCCGAGGTCTTGCCCGCGAGCTCGGTGAGTGTGCGCGTGTTCTGCTCGCGCAGCCACTCTGAGAGCTGGCGCTCCATGTCGGCGACGTTGACGAACGTGCGCGACTTGAAGAAGAAGTGCTTGACCCAGTTGCCGAGGTTCGTGCCCGGGCCGCGATCGGCGCCGCGACGAGCGCGCACCTCGACGCCGAGGCCGAGCTGCAGCGCCGCGTAAGCGAACGCCGGATCCCACTCGCTGACCTGGCCGTCCTTGTCGGCGCGGATGCCCACGGGCTTGGGGCGATCGAACGCGGCGAGCAGCGGCACGCCGCCCATGGTGTCGAAGTGCTGGACGAGCGCGCGCACGCACGCCTCGACGCTCTGGTCCTCGACGATCGACACGGCGACCCAGCGCGAGTACTCGAGGCGCGAGCCAAAGAAGTTCACGGTGCGCTGCTGGCCATCGCGGAAGCGCACCTCGACTTGACCGAAGCCGTGGCGCGAGATCTCTCCGGGAACCTTGTCCTGCTGCGAGAGCGGCCGGCTGCGCCGCGGCCGCACGCTCGCGATCAGGGAGTAGAGCGCGCTCTTGCCACCCTCGTAGCCGGCCTGCTTGGCGCGCCGGACGATCTCCAGCGAGCGCAGGTTGGGCTGCTTGAGCAGCAGGTCGAGCACGAACGGCTTGAACGGTTGCGCCTTCGACGGGCGACCGACGCTACGCTTTGTCGCCTGCGATGACTCGAGCTCTTGTTCCACACGGGATGTACGACCGAGACGCACTTTGGATGCATCGACGCGTCCTAATTTTCGGGATCCATCTTTGGTGTACCGTTTTCCGCAATTGACGACACCTTAGTTGTCGCGGAAAAACAGATAATGGGCGTGGTGACTCCCCCCCTCAGGGTGGGGTCGCCGTCGTCGAGAGCGCGCGGCGCGCGTCCCGACGCTCGATCGCGAGCTCGATCAGACGCGTGACGAGAGCGCGCGGGGAGAGCCCGGAGGCCTCCCACATCTTCGGGTACATCGAGACCGCGGTGAATCCTGGGATCGTGTTCACCTCGTTGACGTAGAGGGCGTGCGTCTTGCGATCGACGAAGAAATCGACGCGCGCCATGCCCGACAGCTCCAGCGCGCGGAACGTTGCGACGGCCAGATCCTGCACGCGCGCCGCGAGGTTCTCCGGAATGTCGGCGGGGATGTTCCACTTCGCCGCGTCGGGATCGACGTACTTCGCGTCGTAGGAATAGAAGCCGTCGCGGTGGTCGACGACGATCTCGCCCGGCACGGACGCGCGCGGATCGTCATTGCCCAGCACGGCGCACTCGATCTCGCGGGCGTCGACGGCGCGCTCGAGCAGGACCTTGCGATCGAACGCCAGCGCCGCGCGGACGGCGGCATCGAGCGCGGCGGCGTCGGGCACGCGGCTCACGCCCACCGACGACCCGGCGTTGGCCGGCTTGACGAACAAGGGATACCCGAGCTCCTCGGCGCGCGCGGCGACGCCGTGGGGATCGACGCCCAGCATGGTCGCCGTGACGACCCGGAAATCGACGACCGGGAGGCCCGCCTCGCGCAGGAGGCGCTTCGCGACGTCCTTGTCCATGCCGATGGCCGAACCGAGCACGCCCGCGCCGACGTAGGCCACGCCCGCGAGCTCGAGCATGCCCTGAACGGTTCCGTCCTCGCCGTACGTTCCGTGCAGCGCGGGGAAGACGACGTCGTCGCTGCCCATCGGAACGTCCCGCCGTTGCGGCAGCGAGAGGCCCTGCTCGATCGAGACCGGCGGCGCGTCCGCGTCGAGCGCGACGAGGCGCGGATTCCCGGCCGCGGCCTCGAGCGTCCGCTCCGATTCGCGCCGCCAGTGACCCAGCTTGTCGATGCCGACGAGCTCCGGCTCGAAGCGGTCGCGATCGAGCGCATTCAAGATATTGCGCGCCGAGAGGAGCGAGATCTCGTGCTCCGCCGAGCGGCCGCCGAACAAAATAATCACCCGTGTCTTCTTCATGTATTCATGTAGATGATCTCTAGGCCATGAGCCGCTTCAGCCAGGGCGTGAGGGTCGCGAGCGCGAGCGCGGCGACGAGCGAGGACACGACGAAGATGAAGAAGAAGTCCGCCTGCCCGCCGAAGAGGTGGAACACCTCGCCGCGCGCGACCTTCTCCGTGGCCGCCGCGAGGTGACCCGCGAGGAACTCGGCGAACGCCGTGGCGACGAACCACAGGCCCATGAACACCGCCGTGTGCTTGGGCGGGGCGAGGCGGCTCACGAGCGACAAGCCGATGGGCGAAAGGCACAGCTCGCCGAACGTGTGGAGGACGTAAGCGCCGAGGAGCCAGGCCGGGCTGACGAGCACGCCCGTGTCCGCGAAGCGCGCGCCTGCGACCAGCAGCAGGAAGCCGACGCCGACGAGCGCGAGGCCGATCGACATCTTCGCGGGCGTGCTCGGATCGCGCCCGCGCTTCGCGAGGCGCACCCACAGCGCCGCGAAGATGGGCGCGAAGATGAGGATGACCAGCGGGTTGACCGACTGAAACCAAGCGGCGGGGGCCGTGAACCCGCCGAACGTGAGGCGCGTGTGCTCGGCGGCGAAGAGGTTCATCGACGAGCCCGCCTGCTCGAAGGCCGCCCAGAAGAAGATGATGAACGCGAACACGACGAAGAGCGCGAGGACGTGCTGCCGTTGATGGCCGGTGAGCGCCACCGCGGGCGCCGCCCGCTCGGAGGCCGTCTTGGCCACGGGCGCGAGGCCGATCCCCGGGAGGTAGCGGGCCTTGAGCACGACGTACATGACGAGACCTATGACCATGCCGACGCCCGCGGCGCCGAAGCCCCAATGCCAACCGAAGCGCGGGCTCGCCGCGAGGCCGCCGCACACGAGCGGGCCGAGCAGCGCGCCCAGGTTGATGCCCATGTAGAAGATCGTGAAGCCGCCGTCGCGCCGCGGATCGTCCTCGCGGTAGAGCTGGCCCACCATCGTCGAGACGTTGGCCTTGAAGAAGCCCGTGCCGAGGATGATGAGCCCGAGACCCAGGAAGAACGTCGTCTGTCCGGGCACGGCCAGGCAAAAATGGCCCGAAGCGATGATGCAGGCGCCAATGAGCATCGCGCGGTGCGTGCCGATGACGCGGTCTGCGAGGTAGCCACCGGCCACGGGCAGGAGATAGACCAGGAAGCCGTACCAACCGTAGAGCTTCTGCGACGCCTCCTTGCTCCAGGCCATGCCGCCGTGCGCTCTGTCGACGAGGTAGAGCACGAGCAGCGCGCGCATCCCGTAATACGAGAAGCGCTCCCACATCTCGACGCCGAAGAGCAGGAAGAGCCCCGGCGGCTGCTTTTCGCGCCGAGGCGCCGGCGCGAACGCCGCTTGGACGGAGGCGGTCATGGCGCGGCCACCCGCAGGCGGCGGAAGCCGGCGCGCGGCGCCACGCGCTCGGCGCCGAAGCGGCCGGGGAGGGGATGGCCGCAGTGCGGGCAGGCTCCTTCGCCGTCGCCGACCCGGACGTCGCAGCGCGCGATGGCGTACCAATCGCGCACGATGAGCGGACGCGCGCAGCGCGCGCAGGAGGTGGTCTGTCCCTCGGCGTCGTGAACGTTACCGACATAGACGTAGCGCAGTCCGGCGGCGCGCGCGAGGGCGCGCGCGCGGCGCAGCGTCTCGGGCGGCGTCGCCGGGACGTCCATCATCTTGAAGTCGGGATGAAACGCCGTGAAGTGGAGCGGCACGTCGGGCCCGAGGTTCTCATGGAACCAGGCCGCGAGGCGCCGAATCTCGTCGTCGCCGTCGTTGTGACCGGGGATGAGCAGCGTCGTCACCTCCAGCCAAGTTCGCGTTTGATTGTGGATCCACTTGAGCGTCTCGAGCACCTCCTCGAGGTGCGAGGCGGTCTGCTTCCGGTAGAACTCCTCCGTGAACGCCTTGAGATCGACGTTGGCGGCGTCGGCGTCGACGTAGAGCTCGCCGCGCGCCCCCTCGGTGACGTAGCCGGCCGTCACGAGGACGTTCTTGACGCCTCGGGCGCGCGCGGCGCGCGCGACGTCGACGACGTACTCCGCCCAGATCACCGGGTCGTTGTAGGTGAAGGCGATCGACGGGCAGCCTTGGCTCTCGGCGAGCGTCACGATCTCGTCGGGCGTGTTCTCGCGCAGCCCCTCGGCGTCGAGCTTGGCCTTCGAGATGTCCCAGTTCTGGCAGAACTTGCAGCCGAGGTTGCAGCCTGCCGTGCCGAAGCTGAGGATCCGCGAGCCCGGAAAGAAGTGATTGAGCGGTTTCTTTTCGACGGGATCGACGGCGAACCCGGTCGAGCGTCCGTAGCCGAGCTGAACGAGGCGGCCGCCGCGGTTCTGACGAATGAAACAAAACCCCGCCTGACCTTCGGCCATGCGACAGGCACGCGGGCACAGCGTGCACAGGATCTTTCCGTCTGGTTCGGCCCGCCACCAGCGGGCCTCGTGCGCGGCGACGGCCATGACCGGTCGAGCTTACCAGGTAGACCGTCGCCGCTATCGGAGACGGCCGCCTCTATTTTTTCTTGGCCGCGGCGGGAGGCGGCCAGCCTCCGCGCGGCGGCAAGGTGCCCAGGAAAGACTGCACCATGCGATCGACGTCGCGCGGATCCTGAGCGTCGAGATCGAGCTCCTGGCGCGCGTGCCACAGGATGCGTCCGTCATTGGTCGAGACGAGCGTCATCGACACGTAGAGCTCGTCGCCCGCGAACACCTCGTCCTCGTGCTGGACGTCGCCGTCGTGGGTGTAGACCGGGCCGTCGAGCGGGATCACGACGCCAATGCCGACGCCGACGTGCGGGCCGCCATCGTAGACGCGTGCGCCCGGCGCGCGCGGCGGGCCGCCGCCGCCCCGCCAGCCGCCCCCGCCCGACGCCACGCCGCCGCCCCGCCAGCCGCCGCTCGTCGCGGCTCCGCCCGAAGGCGCGGAGAAGGTGCCCGGCGGACGCACCGCGGAGCTGCCCGACGGCATCGCCGCCGCTGCGCCGCCCGACGTGGGCGCTCCGCGAAATCCGCCCGAGGGCATGCGCGCCGCGGCGCCGCCGGCGGGCGGCACGCCGCGGAATCCTCCGCCCGACGGCGCGCGCGCCACCGACTGCCCGCGAAAACCCCCGCCGCCGACGTGGGGACCGCCCGAGCCGCCGCCACCCTTGCTGTTCGCGACGAGCGCGAGGACGATCGCGGCGACGATCACGACGATGAAGACGCCCGCGAGGATGCTCGCGGCGCGCTTGCCGCTCGTGGTCGTGACGCCCTTGACGTTGACGTAGAGGAGCGCGTCTGACTGCGTGGCCCAGCCGACCTTCGCGGCCAGCTCGGGCGCGACGTACGCCGGCGCCGCAGGGTTAGCGGCGCCGGCGCCGCTGTTTCCGAACTGCAGCACGCCATTTGCCAGCCACCCGAGCTCGTCGCGGCTCACGAGCACGCTGCCGTCGCCCGCGACGATGCCGTCCCAGCGCGCCGAGAGATCGACGTCGTAGCCGCGCGCGTGCAGCGCCTGCTGGACGACACGCACGGTCTCTCTCGAGACGGCTTGGCCGAGCGCGGCCGACTGCGCGGGGTCGTTGTCGCCGACCTGGTCGAGGACCACGAAGACGTCGGGCGGCAGCACGGCGATGCGCGCCGGCACGTAGGCGCCCGTCGCGAAGGCCGGGTCGATCAGCGGGGGCGGCGCGGTCGCGCAGCCTGCCGACCACGCGGCGACCGCCATTATGACCGCGAGCGCCGAGCCTCGAAGCGATCCGAGCACCACGCCACGAACGTAGCACGCCACCCGGCCCGGACCTCGTGACGCGCGGCACGCATCGTGGAAATGTTAGGATGCCGCGTCGGCCTTGCCGGAGGTGAATGTGATGCGGACGTCGAGATCCCTGCCGCTCGCCTCGCTCGCGGCCACGCTGCTGGCGGGGCTGGCCCTCTCGTCGGCGCTCGCCCCGTCGGCGCGCGCGGCCGGCTCTCCGCTGCGCGTCCAGGTCGAAAAATCGAAGGTCGACCTCAAGGAGCACCACCTCGAGGTCAAGATGTCGCACCCGCCGGGCAAGGTGAAGATCACCGTCGTCGGTGAATCGGGCGCGACGTTGGCCGACGAACAGCACGACTTCGCGGGCCACGCCGGGGGCGCGCCGCTCGTCGTGACGTGGTCTCCCGCGAGCGACGAAGCGGTCGCGAAGATCGACGTCGTGGCGTACGACACGCAAGGCTCGTGGGTGGGCGTGCAGATCTCGCCGTGGTTCGTGGCCATTCCGCACGAGGACGTGAACTTCAAGACCGACAAGGCCGACATCCAGGACAGCGAGGCGCCCAAGCTCGAGGCGGCGTTCGCGAAGCTCAACGAGGTCCTCGCCAAGGACGCCGCGCACGGCAAGCAGCACCCTGGCATCACGCTCTTCATCGCGGGCCACACCGACACCGTCGGGAACGCCGGCTACAACCTCAAGCTCTCGCAGGCGCGCGCGCGCGCCATCGCGGCGTGGTTTCGCAAGCGCGGCGTCCACATGCCGATCGCCTACGAGGGCTTCGGGGAGACGGCGCCCGCCGTCAAGACGGCCGACAACG
>DASZFV010000346.1:0-10464 GCA_035939455.1 Polyangia bacterium | reverse complement strand
GGAGGCCGTCGCCTGCGAGCGCGCGCTCTTCGAGATGATCTACGGCGCGGGCCTGCGCGTCTCCGAGGCCTGCAACCTCGACGTCGACGACGTCGAGCGCGAGGGCGCGGGCGGCCGCGTGAAGGTGCGGCAGGGAAAGGGGCGCCAGGACCGCGTCGTGCCGTTCGGCTCGAAAGCGGGCACGGCGCTCGACGACTACGGGCCCCACCGGGCGAAGCGGCTCGCGGCGCGGTGCGCAAGCGCGGGCACGGGCGGCGTGGCGCTGTTCGTGAGCGCGCGCGGCCGGCGGCTCGATCCGCGCGTCGTGCGCCGCATGCTCGTGCGGCGCGGGCAGGCCACGAGCACGCCCCCAATCTCGCCGCACGCGCTCCGCCACAGCTTCGCGACGCACCTCCTCGGCGAGGGCGCCGACCTGCGCGGCATCCAGGAGCTGCTGGGCCACGCGAGCGTGCGCACGACCCAGCGTTACGCCCACGTCAACATCGATCACCTCATGTCGGTGTATGACAAGGCCCACCCGAAGGCACGCCAATGACGACGAACACGGCAGAACGCATTCGCTCCACGACCGTACTGGCGGTCCGCCGCGGCGGGAAGGTCGCTCTCGCCGGCGACGGTCAGGTCACGATGGGCAACACGGTCGTCAAGTCGACGGCGCGCAAGATCCGGCGCCTACACGACGGGAAGATCGTCGCTGGCTTCGCGGGCTCGGCCGCCGACGGCATCACGCTCTTCGAGAAGTTCGAGGCGCGCCTCAAGGAATACAACGGAAACCTCATGCGGGCGGCCGTCGAGCTCGCCAAGGACTGGCGTACGGATCGCGTCCTGCGCCGCCTCGAGGCGCTGCTGCTCGTCGCCGACCGCGAGAAGACACTGCTGCTGTCGGGCACAGGCGACGTCATCGAGCCGGACGGGGACGCGGCCGCCATCGGCTCGGGCGGCCCGTACGCGCTCGCGGCGGCGCGCGCTCTCCTCGAGGCGACCCCGCTGCCGGCGCGCGAGATCGCCGAGCGCGCTCTCGCCATCGCGGGCGACATCTGCATCTACACGAATGGCAACCGCGCCTTCGAGGAGCTCTAGATGTCGTCGCAGCAAAAGCGCGTGTCCGATCTGACGCCGCGCGCCATTGTCGAGGAGCTCGACAGGTACATCGTCGGGCAGGCCGCCGCCAAGCGCGCGGTGGCCGTCGCGCTGCGCAACCGTTGGCGGCGCCAGCAGGTGCCGCTGCCCATGCGCGACGAGATCGCGCCCAAGAACATCATGCTCATCGGCCCTACGGGCGTGGGCAAGACGGAGATCGCGCGGCGCCTCGCGAAGCTCGCGGGCGCGCCCTTCGTGAAGGTCGAGGCCTCGAAGTTCACTGAGGTCGGCTACGTCGGCCGCGACGTCGACTCGATGGTGCGCGACCTCGCCGAGACGGCGGTGTCGATGCTGCGCGAGGAGGAGCGCGAGCGCGTGCGTCCGCGCGCGCGGGAGAGCGCCGAAGAGCGGCTGCTCGACGTCCTACTGCCGCCGACGCCGCGCCCGCGGCCCACCCCGGCGCAGCCGAGCGGGTCTTCCTCGGCGATCCCGCTGCCGTCGATCGGCGCCGACGCGCCTTCGACGTCCGAGAACGCCACGCGCGAGAGCCTGCGCAGGCTGCTGCGCGAGGGCAAGCTCGACGACAAGATGGTCGAGATCGACACCTCCGATTCGGCACAGTCGTTCATAGACGTCTTCTCCGGCACGGGCATGGAGGAGATGGTGCTGAACCTGCGCGACATGATGCCGCAGGGGGGACGCAAGACGAAGCGGCGCAAGCTCTCCGTGCCCGAGGCGCTCGACGCGCTCACCGATGAGGAGGCCAGCAAGCTCATCGACATGGACCGCCTGCAGAAGGACGCCATCCGGCGCGCCGAGCAGGCGGGCATCATCTTCATCGACGAGATCGACAAGGTCGCGGGTCGCGAGGGCGGGCACGGCCCCGACGTCTCGCGCGAGGGCGTGCAGCGCGACCTGCTGCCGATCGTCGAGGGCTCGACCGTCTCGACGAAGTACGGCCCGCTCAAGACCGATCACGTCCTCTTCATCGCGGCGGGCGCCTTCCACGTCGCCAAGCCGAAGGACATGATCCCGGAGCTGCAAGGAAGGTTCCCCATCCGCGTCGAGCTCGAGTCGCTCTCGGACGGCGACTTCGTGCGCATCCTCACCGAGCCCGAGAACGCCCTCACCAAGCAGTACACGGCGCTCCTCGCCACGGAGAACATCACGCTCGACATCCGCCCCGACGCCGTCGCCGAGATCGCGCGCGTCGCGACGCTCGTGAACTCGCGCATGGAGAACATCGGCGCGCGCCGCCTGCACACGATCATGGAGCGCGTCCTCGACGACCTGGCCTTCGAGGCGCCCTCCCTCGGCACGACGACCGTGCCCATCACGGCCGCCTACGTCCGCGAGCGTCTCGACGGCATCCTCAAGGATGAGGACCTGTCGCAGTACGTGCTGTAGGCGCGTTCGCCGGCGCTACGTCGACGGCAGCGGCGGCGGCGTGGCCACGTAGTTCTCGCGGACCTGCGTCTGCTCGACCTCTTCCATGTCGGCTTCCTGGAGCTCGACGATGATTTCTTCCATCTCGGCGAGCAGCGTCGCCTCCATGCGCGGGTCGGTGTCGGCGAAGGCGCTGCGCGGCGGGTTGCGGCGCTCGCCCACGCGGCGCTCGCGCGGGAAGATGCGGTGGTCAATCTTGCCCGTGCGTTTGTCGGCGTAGCGGCGATCTCTTCGCAGCGCGATGCGCAGGGCGTCGATCGACTCGGGGATGTCGTCCATGCGCGTGACGCGCGCCGAGCAGCCGTGGCACAGCGGCACGGTGCGGCCGTGCAGCTCGACGAGCTTGAGCTGGTCACGCCGCTTCTCGAAGCACACCGTGCAGGTGGCGCCGCGGCCCACCGGGCGCGACTCGACCCAGCGCGTGTAACACCCCCAGCAGCGCCCGCGACGCAACTCGATGACCTGGGCGCCGCAGGTACCGCAGGCGACCGTTGCCCGTTCGACTTCCACGCTCATGGAACGAGTAGAACGCCAGACGGCGCCCCGGGCAAAAAATTGAACAAAATTGGCCGGGCGGGCCTGGTGGAAGGGGGGGAGCCGCCGCGCGGTCCCCGAAAACTGCGTGCTATGGTTTGCCGGCGCGTGCCGAGCCCCTCAGATCCCCTCGAGACGCTCGTCGGCGCGAGCCCCGCAATGGCGGCCCTGCGGGTTACGCTGCGCAAGGTCGCGCCCCACAAGGCGACGGTCCTCATTCTTGGGGAGTCCGGGACGGGCAAGGAGATGGTCGCGCGGGCCGTCCACGGGCTCTCCCCGCGGGCCGCGGCGCCGTTCGTGGCCGTCAACTGCGGCGCCATGCCGGCCGGGCTCATCGAGTCCGAGCTCTTCGGGCACCTGCGGGGCGCCTTCACCGACGCCGTTCGCGACCGCGCGGGCCTCGTCGAGCAAGCGGCCGGCGGCACGCTGTTCCTCGACGAGATCGGCGAGCTGCCCGCGCCCTCGCAGGTCAAGCTCCTGCGCGTCTTGCAGGACGGACACGTGCGGCGACTCGGGGCCGACGCCGACGCCGTCGTCGACGTGCGCGTCGTCGCCGCCACGTCACGCGCGCTCGAGGCCGAGGTCGCCGCGGGCAGGTTCCGTGAGGATCTGCTGTTCCGGCTCGACGTCTTGGCGCTGCAGCTGCCTCCGCTGCGTGGCCGCGCGGGCGACGTCGTCTTGCTGGCTCGCCACTTCCTCGCGGGCGCGCAGGCGCGCCTGGGGGCGGCCGTGTCTGCGCGCGACATCGCGCCGGACGCGCTCGCGGCCCTCGAGGCGTACGACTGGCCCGGCAACGTCCGCGAGCTCGAGAACACCCTGGAGCGCGCCGCCGTGTTGTGCGAGGGCGATGCCATCGACGCAGCGAGCCTGCCCGAGCGCGTCCTTGCCGCGGCCAGTCGCGCGCCGTCCCCATCCGTGGCGGGCGCGGCCGCGGGGACTGAGGATCTGTCGATCAAGCGAGCGGCGCGTCGGACCGAGGAGGCGCTCATCCGGCGCGCCCTCGAGCGCACCGGCGGAAACCGCACGCGCGCCGCCGAGCTCCTGGAGATCAGCCAGCGTGCGCTGCTGTACAAGATCAAAGAGTACGGCATCTGAGGGGCGGTTTTTTGACCGTGCGCCCGCGTCCCTCTAGTATTCTCGCGGCGCCGGCGTTCGCTCTCGGCGCGTCATCCATGGAGACGTTCGAGCCCGACGCGCCCATCTTTCTCGTCGGGTTCATGGCCACGGGCAAGACGACCGTGGGCCGCATCCTCGCGGCGCGGCTCGGCTGGAAGCTGGTCGATCTGGACGAGGTGATCGCGCGCGAGGCGGGGCAATCAGTGCCAAGCATCTTCGAGGGCGAGGGCGAGGCTGGCTTTCGGGCGCGCGAGACGCGCGCGCTCGTCGCCGTCAGCCGCGAGCGGAAGCTGGTCGTGGCGACCGGCGGCGGCGCGGCGTGCCACGAGGGCAACCTGGGTACGATGCTCGACGCCGGACGTGTCGTCGCGCTCGCCATCACGCCCGAGGAGGCCGTGCGCCGCGCGCGCGGCGGGACGGGGCGCCCGCTGCTCTCTGGTCCGGACCCGGTCGCGACGGCGACGGCGCTGCTGGCGGCGCGCGCGCCGTTCTATGCGCGGGCGCACCTCTCCGTCGACACCGTGGGGAGGCTACCCCAGGATGTGGCGCGCGACGTGCTCGCGTGGGTGGAGACCGGCTCGTGAGCGCCGCCGAGATGACCACCGTCGGCGTCGAGCTGGGTGCGCGGCGCTACGATGTCCACATCGGCGCGATCGCGCCGGTCGAGGCGGCTACGGCGATCGCCGCGGCCTTCGGCGCCGTCACGGGCGTGGCCGTGCTCGTCGACGAGGCGGTGGGCGCGCGCTCGCCGCGCGTCGCGCCGCTCGTCGAGGCGTTGCGCGCGCGGCTGCCCAACGTCCAGCGGCTCGATCTGCGCGCGGGCGAGGCCTGCAAGACGCTCGCGGAGATCGAGCGCACGACCGAGTGGCTGGCCCAGGAGGGCTACGATCGGCGCGGGGCCGTCGTGGGCGTGGGCGGCGGCGCGACCACCGACCACGCGGGCTTCGCGGCGGCGGTCTACCTGCGCGGCGTGCGCTTCGCCCTCGTCCCGACGACGCTCCTCGCGATGGTCGACGCGTCCGTGGGCGGCAAGACCGCCGTCGACTTGCCCGCCGGCAAGAACCTCGTGGGGGCGTTCCACCAGCCGTCAGCCGTCATCGCCGATCTGGGCTTCCTCGACACGCTGCCGGCGCGCGAGCGCCGCGCCGGTCTCGCCGAGGTCGTCAAGTGCGGCTTCATCGCCGACCCGGAGCTGCTCAGCATCCTCGAGCAGCTCCCCGTCGAACCGGCCGTGGATGACGCCGCGCTGTCGTCGGCCGTCGCCACCGAGCTCGTCGCGCGCGCGGTGCGCGTCAAGGCGGAGGTCGTCGCCGAGGACGAGACCGAGGGCGGCCGGCGCGCCATCCTGAACTTCGGCCACACCGTGGGCCACGCGCTCGAGGCGGCGTCGAGCTACGGCCTCTTGCACGGCGAGGCCGTCGGGCTCGGCATGCTGGCGGCGCTCTCTCTGGGCGAGGCGCGGGGCTTGGGCACGCCGGCGCTCACGTCGCGCGCCGCGGCGCTCCTGGCGCGCCTCGGCCTCCCCGTCGACCTCCAGTCGCGCCTTTCCGCCGAGGTGCTCGCTCGCGTTAGCGTCGACAAGAAGCGACGCGGCGGCGCCATCAATTTCGTGTTCTGTCCGAGGCCGGGCGAGACGAGGTTCGTGGAGGTCTCCCCCGACGAGATCGCGGCGCACTTCCTCGCTGGAGCCCGGAAGCCCGCGCGCGCTTGACACGTGGAATCCCGAGCGAGTACAAGCCGGAGGTCACATCACGCCCATGTTTCGCGAAAACATCCAGAAGTTGATCGACAAGCTCGACGGCGGCATCGCGGGCGTGCTCATGGGCTTCGACGGCATCGCGGTCGATTCGTACGCGAAGACCGGCTTCGGCGACTCGCTGCCCGACATCCAGACGCTGGCCGCCGAGTTCGCGCACCTCGTGTCGCAGGCGCGGCGCACGGTGCAGTCGCTCGACGCGGGCGCGCTCGCCGAGGTCACGATTCGCACCGACACGGTGACGCTCGTCATCAGTGTGATCACGCCCGAATACTTCCTGGCCTGCGCGATGTTGCCGGCCGCCCTCGTGGGGAAGGCGCGTTACCTCGTCAGGCTCGCGGCGCCTCGGTTGCGGCAAGACCTTTAGCAGAGGACGACCCGCGAATGAACGGCGCCAAATGAACGGAAAGAACCGCAAGAAAAAGAGCGGGAAGGGCGTGCCGGCGCTCGCCTCGATCGGTAACGCCCGCTCACCCAACACCAAGAGCGTTGACTCGGCCATCGATCTCGAGACCGTGCGGGAGCTCGCGCGCATCATCGGTGAGTACGGTCTCAGCGAGGTCGAGGCCGATCCGTCGGGTCACGTGCGCGTGCGGCGCGACCTGGGCGGCGTTGGCGCGTCGGCCGCCCCCGTCGGGGCGCCGCCCATCGCGCTCGCGCCCTCGCCGCCCGTCGAGGGCGTGGCCGACGCGGGCACCTTCATCACGTCGCCGTTCGTTGGCACGTTCTACCGGGCGCCCTCGCCCGACGCGGCCGCCTTCGCGGAGGTCGGCACGAACGTGCGCAAGGGCCAGGTGGTCTGCATCGTCGAGGCCATGAAGCTCATGAACGAGATCGAGTCGGAGGCGGACGGCAAGGTGGTCGAGCTCCTCGTCAAGAACGGCGAGCACGTCGAGTACGGCCAGAAGCTGATTCGCCTCGCGCCATGAAGTCGTGTCGGCTGAATGGACGAGGCCCAGCAGCGCTGGGCCGTCCTCAAAATGTTTAAAAAGGTATTGATAGCGAATCGCGGTGAGATCGCGCTCCGCGTGATCCGT
Source organism: Polyangia bacterium (assembly GCA_035939455.1). GTDB lineage: Bacteria > Myxococcota_A > Polyangia > Fen-1088 > Fen-1088 > DASZFV01. Next base: position 3,495 of record DASZFV010000346.1, on the reverse strand, counting down.
GCCTGCCGCGAGCTCGGCATCAAGTCGGTGGCCGTACATTCGTCGGTCGACGCCGACGCGCTGCACGTCCGCTTCGCCGACGAGAAGGTTTGCATCGGTCCCGCGTCGGCGCGGCTGAGCTACCTCAACGTGCCGGCGATCATCAGCGCCGCCGAGGTCACGCGCGCCGACGCCGTGCACCCAGGCTACGGCTTCCTCGCCGAGAACGCCGGCTTCGCCGAGATCGTCGAGCAGTGCGGCCTCACGTGGATCGGCCCGCAGCCGGAGGTCATGCGCCTCATGGGCGACAAGGTCTCGGCGCGCAAGGCCATGGCGGACGCCGGTGTGCCAATCCTGCCCGGCACGGGCGTCATCGGGACGGATCTCGAGGCCGAGCAGGCCGTGGAGCGCATCGGCTTCCCCATCATCATCAAGGCCTCGGCGGGTGGCGGCGGCCGCGGCATGAAGATCGTCGAGAGCCGCGATCGCTTGAGCGCGCAGCTCGCGGCGGCGCGCTCGGAGGCGCAGGCCGGCTTCGGCAACCCCGACGTCTACCTCGAGCGCTACATCGGAAAGCCCCGCCACGTCGAGGTGCAGGTGCTGGGCGACGGCACGCGCGCGATCTCGCTCGGCGAGCGCGAGTGCTCGATCCAGCGCCGCCACCAGAAGCTCGTGGAGGAGGCGCCCTCCGTCGCGCTCGACGACGCACGGCGCGCCAAGCTGCTCGGCATCGCGCGCAAGGCGACGCAGGCCATCGGGTACAAGACCGTGGGCACGCTCGAGTTCCTGCTCGACGAGGACAAGACCTTCTATTTCATGGAGATGAACACGCGCATCCAGGTCGAGCACACCGTGACCGAGGAGGTCTTCAGCGTCGATCTCGTGCGCGAGCAGATGAGGCTGGCCGCGGGCGAACCGCTCAAGCTGCCCGCCGACATCCGGCCGCGCGGCCACGCCATTGAGCTGCGCATCAACGCCGAGGATCCCGTGACCTTCGCGCCGTCACCCGGCCGCATCACGGCGCTCAATCTGCCCGGCGGCCTCGGTGTCCGCATCGACACGCACATCTACAGCGGCTACGTCGTGCCGAGCCACTACGACTCGCTGCTCGCCAAGCTCATCGTGCGCGCAGAGAACCGGCCCGCTTGCCTCGCGCGGCTGCGGCGCGCGCTCGCCGAGTTCGTCGTCGAGGGCTGCAAGACCAACCTCGATTTCCATCGCCGCCTGCTCGCGAACGCCGACTACGTCGCAGGCAAGATGGACACGCACCTGACCGAACGCATGTGACGGCGCGGCGCCGAGGCGCGTCGTGCCTCCGGGCGGTTTCTCGATATCGCGTCGCCCCGCGGGCGTGAGCGGCTTTACACCTCGCGAGAACGCGGTAAAACTGGCCTCGCCTGTGGCGACGAACAAAGAGAAGGCGCTCGCCGCCGCCCAGAGGTATCTGGAGCGCGAGCAGCCGGACCGGGCGCTCGCGGAGTTCGCGCGCGTCGTGCAAGACGAGCCGGGTGACACGCGCACCTTGCTCCGCATGGCGGAGATCTACGCGCGCCGCGGTGAGAACGTGCAAGCGTGCGACATCTACCTGCGCACGGGCGAGCTCTACGTCGAGCAGGGCGCGCTGCCGAAGGCCGTGACGGTTTACAAGAACGCCCTCAAGCTCTCGCCGGGGTTCGCGCACGGCCACCTGAGGTTGGGCGCGCTGCTCGAGCGGCTCGGGCAGCCGGCCGAGGCGGTTCAGCAGTACGGTCTGGCCGTCGCGGCCTTTCAGAAGACGGGCCGCGCAGCGGAGGCGCTGCCGGCGCTGCGCCGGATCGTCGAGCTCGCGCCCGAGCGCGTCGTCGAGCGCATCCAGCTCGCCGAGTCGGCGTCGCAGGCGCGCGCCACGGACGAGGCCATCCGGGAGTTCAAGAGCGCGGCCGAGGTCCTCAAGGCGCAAGGGCGCGCCGATGAGTACGTGCGCGTCGCCGAACGCATCATCTTCCACGAGCCCGACAATTTCCCTCTCGCGCGCGAGCTCGCGGCCGTCTACATCACGCGCCGGAACCCACGCCTCGCGCTCGCCAAGCTGCAGGTCGCCGCCAAGGCCGCACCGCGCGATCCGCAGAACATCGAGCTCGTCGCGCTCGCGCTCGAGCAGCTGGACCCGCCCAAGGCGCTGTCGATCTGGAAGGAGCTCGCCGAGCTGCACGACGGCGTGGGTCGTTCCGGCGCGCGCGACGGCGCGCTGCGGGCCGCCCTGGCGATCGACGTCACCGACGAGGAGGCGCGCGCGCTCGCGCGACAATGGGGCATTCACGTCGCGGGCGCGCCCGCGTCTTCTTCGTCTTCGTCCAACGCCGCGCTGTCGCCCGCCGCCGCCTCGGGCTCGGCCGCCGCGCCGCGCCCCGGCCACGATCCGTCGCGCGTCCTCGGCGAGGCCGAGGTCTTCGTGAAGTACGGCCTCCTCGAACGCGCCGCCGATCACCTGCGACGCCTCGTCGAGCTGCGGCCCGATCATGCCGAGGCGCGCTCCCAGCTCGATGCTGTCCTGAGGCAGCTCGGCCGCGCGCCGCTCCCGTCGTCCGTCACTGATCCACTCGCTGACTTCGCGACGCCGCCGCCCGTCGCCGTCGACATTCTCGTCGCGCCGGTGGCCGAGGCCCCCGACGAGCTCCTCGCCGAGCTCGAACAGGCCGACTTTTTCGCCGCGCAGGCGCTCTTCGACGAGGCTCGTGAGACGCTCACCGATCTCGCGGCCCGCTTTCCCAATCATCCGCTCCTCATCGCCAAGATGCGCGAGCTCGAGAGCCGCGGCGAGAGCGATCCGACGGGCCTCGACGACAGCCCGGGCGCTCTGCCGCGCGATGACGCGGCGGCGCGCCGCGATCACGGCCCGCTGCGTGCAATCCCCGTGGCCGTCATGGCGGCCGGAGGCGAGGCGGATCTATCGACGCACGGCGACCTCGGGATCGCCTACAAGGAGATGGGCCTCCACGACGCAGCCATCGCCGAGTTCAAGCAGCTCATGGCCGATCCGGCGCGCAAGGTCTTCGCACTCACGATGATCGGGGAGTGTCTCGAGGCGCAGGGCGCGCTCCCCGACGCCGTCGTACGCTACAAGGAGGCGCTCAACAGCGGACCCGTCGCCGAGGGGGAGTGCGCGCAGCTCTACTCTCTCCTCGGCGGCGCCTTCGAGCGCCTGGGCGACGCGAGCGAGGCGCTCTACTTCTTCGAGAAGGTCGCCAAGCGCGGCGGTCAGTTCCGCGACGTCGCCCGCCGCATCGAGGCGCTCAAGCCGAGCGCCGCGGGGGCGCCATGACGGCCGCGGGCGACGAGCGCGTCGCCACTTATTTCCGCGACCTGCAGGACCACATCACGGCGGCGCTCGAAGGCGCGGACGGCGGCGCGCGGTTCCGCGAGGACGCCTGGACGCGCTCGGGCGGCGGCGGCGGGCGCACGCGCGTGCTCGCCGACGGGGCGCTCTTCGAGAAGGCGGGTGTGAACTTCTCCGACGTCCACGGCGAGCTGCGCCCC
>DASZFV010000345.1:0-7839 GCA_035939455.1 Polyangia bacterium | reverse complement strand
TCCCGCCGGCCTGGAACGGGCAGTCGCAGACGGTCCGGTCGGTCACCGTAGACGACAGATAACAACCCTGTGCGGCGAGGGGACAGTCTGTCGGCATCATGTTCTTGATGGGATTGCAGGTCACGGCCTGGACGTCGCACGTCTTGATGCCTCCACCGGCGTCGTGCGTGCAGGTGGACATCGGGCAGTCCGCGTCGCTCTTGCAATAGTGATAGCAGCGCGAGCCGCAGGCGTCGTCGAGGCAAACGAGGCCTGGTGCGCAGTTGTCGGTTTGCGCAGCCTGGTCCTTCGAGGCGATGTCACAATTCTCGCCCAGCCCACGCGCGCGCGTGTCGAGCGGAACGTTGCACGTGAGCGTACCGGCCGTGTTCGACGCACACTTCTCGTGGCAGCCCGTGCAACCGGTCTGGCAAACCGGATCACATTTCCCGCTGGACGCGGGCGCGCAGCCGGTCACCGGCAGGTTGCACGGCGCCGGCTCCGAGAGCAGATCAGGCGTCACGTCGGGCTTCGTCTCGGCGGCGACGTCCGGCTGAGCCTCCGGCGCCACGTCGGGCTGCGGCTCGACCAGCGTGGGCGTTCCTTTGATGCAGAAGCCGTCCGAGCAGTGAAAGCCATCGGGGCAATCACCGGAGCCCGCCTTGTAGCCGGTGTTGCACTTGAATGAACCGGTAGCAATGCTCGGATTGTAGCAACCGGCGCCGCCGAGCATCGCCGCTGCAGCGAGGGAGGCGGCGAGCACCGCCCAGCCGCGGGCGCGCCAAGGAGACGGGAAGAAAGACATGGGTGGCTAGAAGCGGAAGCCCGCCCCCGCACCGACGAGGCCGTTGCCGATCCAGGGCGCCACCATCGCGGTCGGTGGCGGCGGCGGCGGCGAGGTTGCGGGAGCCGGCGTCTCGGTCGATGAGCCGCCCGTGAGCAACAAGATCACCCCCGTCGCGCCGAGCGCGCCGGCCGCGATCCCGAGGCCGATGGTGACGGCGTTGGCCACCTTGCCGGCGTGCTCGATGGTCGGGTCGAACGTCGCGCCCATCGCGGACATGTTCGTGATGTCGTTGGACTTGCCTCGAGCGATCAGGCCCGCCACGACGGCGCCTGCTCCACAAAGGACGCCGGCGCCTACGAGCGACCATGAGACGATCGTGCGCGCCCGGCTCGGACCTTCGTCGCCGGGCGCGGCCGGGACGGGGCCGAGCGGCGCAACGGGCGACTGCGGCGATGGCGGCCCAACGAGCCCCGCGGGCGGCGGCGCCGGAACCGGAGCCGGGACCACTGGCGACGGCGACGTCACGAGCGGTGGCGCCGTCAAGGGCGGCGGCGTCGCGACCGCCGCGGCCTTGCGTCGCTCCTCGACCGTCTTCTCGAGGTCGGCGATCTTGCGTTCGACGTCCTCGCGGTTGCGCGCGCTGGGCGCGCGCTGCAAGTACCGCCGGTAGAAGCGCAACGCCTCGTTCGGCTGATCGTTGAGCCGATACGCTTGCGCGATGTTGTACAGCATGGGCGGGTCGCCGCCTATCTCGTAGGCCTTCTGGTATTCCTCGATGGCCTCGTTGTACTTTCCGACGTCGTACGCGCGCGTGGCACGCTCATACAGCTGCTTCATCTCGAGCTTCTGCTGAGGAGTCAGCTCTGCCGCGCGCGCCGCCGGTCCGCCCGCCACCGCGAGCAGAACGAGTAATCCCAGGCAACCAGCCCGAACGCCGCCAGCTCTAGCGAAGCCAGATCGCGCGAAGCCAGACCTGTTTGCCACGTGCCCCAGAGTCTTTAAGCGAATCATGAAGAAATGCCTCCGATGAGGTCCACGTACAATACCCTACCTGCCGTTCCGACGAAAGGATTGGCGAAAGGCGTTCCTGTTTATGCGGCGTGTGCCGGCGCGGCGCGGGCCGAAATGACCGAGCAGCCGGCTCGATCTGGTGTACCTTCCGGGTCCCGACAGGACCCCAGGAGGTTCCGATGCGCTCTCGCAGGATGACCTTGCCGCGCGGCCGACCGTCGGCTGCCACCGCCGCCGCCTTCATTGCCCTCATCGCCATCGTCGCGCCCGCTTGCAACAGTGAGAAGCCCGGCGCGGTCAAGCTCTGCTGCGACCAACCGCGCATCCCGCCCGGAGTCCCGGCCTTCGCGGTCGTCATCGACGAGGTCACGGGGCCGACCGACGGCCAAGACGTCAAGATGCGGGTCGCGTTCAAACAAAAGACGAAGCGCGACGACGTCTACCCGGCGCTGCACTTCCTCTACCGGTACGCCATGACGCGCAACACGTTCGAGCCCATCAACTTCGTGGGCGAGCTCTACGCCACCGAGGGCGGCGCCCAGACCGGCGGCAACCCGATCGCCAAGGTCTGGCGCGACCGGGAGTCCAAGGGCCCGAAGTGCGAGAACTCCGTCCCGCTCGAGTTCCCCGAGGAGGTGCAGCGCGCCTTCGACTCCAGCCTGAACCGGGCGGAGGTCGAGGACCTCGCCGACACCTGCCACCTCGACGAGAAGAAGAAGGTCGCGCGCATCGACGAGGGCTTCAAGCACAAGCCGACGTTCACGGTAGACGCCGCCAACCGCTCGACCACGGTCACGTATCCCTATCTCGAGCCCGGCAAGGACGAGTACGTCCACGCGCTGTCCTTCAACGCGGCCATGACCTACTGGGCCGAGTTCATGACGGCGATGTTCAGCAAGTCCGCAGAGCTCAAGCAGCTCACCTACGTCGGCGTGCTCGACGAAGAACCGGTCCTCAAGATCACGGTCACGCGCCAGCAGTTCGACGAAAAGCTGTCGCGCGTGCAGGAGACCATCTCGTCGTACGCGGCCATCACGTTCGCGAAGCTGGGCCTGCACAAGACGGACGACAAGGGCGCGAAGAAGGATCAGGAGCAGCAGAAGACAAAGACATACAAGGCCGCGCTGTCGTTCCTGCCCAAGGACGCAGCCTTCGTCTCGCCCAAGCTCAAGCTCAACTGAAGGGCGGGCCTCGTCGCGGGGTTCTCGCTGCCCCTCATAGGCGCGGCATCTTGAGCACGCCGAGGCCGAGCAGGATGCCGGCGACGCCGATGACCAGGGACACGAAGGCCGTGAGCGTCGCGCGGTTGACGACCTTCTCGGCCATCGTCTCGCCCGGCTTGCGCGGCCGCACGAGCACCTGACCAACGCCCGTGAGGATCAGGATGACGCTCGCGATCACGAAGAACTTGGGCAGGAACGCCGCCGCGGGATTCACGCGCTACGCCACGCCCTGGCGCGCGAGCGCGTCGTAGAGCGCCATGAGGTTGCGCGTCACGGGGCCGGGAACGCCCGCGCCCACGGGCTTGTCGTCGATGCGAGTCACGGGCAGGACGCCGCGCGTCGCGCTCGTGATGAAGGCCTCCTCCGCGGCGCGCAGCTCGGCGGGGAACATGCGCACCTCGACGAGCCGCACGCCGTTCTTGCGGCAGAGCTCGAGCACCTTCGCGCGCGTGATGCCGTCGAGGATGCCGACCTCGAGCGGGGGCGTGCGGACCTCGCCGCCCACGACCGTGAAGATGTTGCTCGTCGAGCCCTCGGCGATGCTGCCGTCGGCGCCACAAAGGATGGCCTCATACGCGCCGAGCCGTCGGCGCGCCTCGCCGAGCGCGAGCACGTTGTTGAGGTAGTTCCCCGACTTCACCGCCGGATCGATGGCGCTCGGACTGTTGCGCGTGATCGAGACGGTCGCGACGGCAACGCCCTGCTCGTACATCTCGGGTGTGGGCGGACCCAGGGGAAAGACGATGACGACGAGCTGCGTATCGTCGACCGACGCCGGGTCGAGATCGAGCTTGCCGGAGCCGCGCGTGAGAATGACCCGCACGCGCGACTCGGAGTTGCCGGCCGACTCCATGGTCTCGGCGACGGCGCGCTCGATGCTGGCGCGGGGCGGGACCCGCAGGCCGATGCGCATGGCCGAGCGCTCGAGCCTGTCGAGGTGATCGGCGGCGGCGAAGAGCCGGCCGTACGCCGTCCCGATGGTCTCGTAGACGCTGTCGCCGTAGAGGAAGCCGCGGTCGAAGACCGAGATCTTCGCCTCCTCGGGGAGGCACACCTTGCCGCCGATGTGGACACGTATGGACATGGGCGCCCTGGAACCTAGTACATCCAGGGCGCCCAAGCTATTCTGACCCGCGCCTCGTTTCTCGGCTATTCTGCGGCTTCACCCGGCTGACGTCCCGTCCGCTGCCGAGCCCGTGGGTCGAGCCTCAGAGCAGACGAACCCACCCGCCTCTTCCCCACCCGGTCCAAATTTGGAGCCCCCCTCTTGAACATCCTTCGCGTCCGCTGCCGGAACCTCGAGGAATTCGAGGAGTACTACCTCCCTGATATGCCGAACGGTGGCGTCTTCTGTCCCACGACGACCGAGCTCGCTCCCGGAACCCCTGTCGTCGTCGAGATGGCGTGCGACGGGTTGCCGAACAAGGTGCTCATCCGCGGCAACGTCACCGCCTGGCGCCCCGCCCTGCCCCGCATGCGCATTCGCGCCGGCGCCACGGTGGCCTTCGAAGCCGAGGAGACGGCGAAGCGCGACTTCGTCGTGCAGACCCTGCGGGGCGAGCGCCCCTCGACGCGGAAGCGCAAGCACACGCGCATCCCCATCGGGATCCCGTGCAAGATCAGGCTGACGTCGGCTCTCGAGTTCAGCGATGTCGAGCTGCGCGAGATCAGCGTGAGCGGCGGGCTCGTCTTCGGCGAGCTCCAGCCGCCGGTGGGCACGGACGTCGTCCTCGAGATCGTGCCTCCGGGCAGCGAGGCGCCGTTCGATTTGTCGGGCCGCGTCGTCTATCATGCGGGTCCGAATCAGACGGGCGTGCGCTTCCTCTACCGCGAAGGGGGCGGCTCGCGGCGGTTGAGGGAGCTCGTCCGGCGGTTCAAGACCCTCTAAGGCTCGGCTCAAGGAGTCCCCATGCGCACAGGCTCGATCCTCGTTTTCGTTCTGGTGTCCTTGCTCGTCTCCGCGCTCGTCCCGGGTCGGGGGTGGGCCAGCCACTACGCGGTTTCGGACGTCCCGCGGCTCGTCTCGTCGCCCGACGCCGAGAAGCTCCACAAGGCGGGCGTCGAGACCACCGAGCAACTCCTCGACAAGGCGGCCAAGATCAAGGATCGAAAGGCCCTCGCCAAGGCGTCGGGGCTCAAGCCGGCGGCGCTGCTCGAGCTCGTCCGGCGCTGCGACCTGCTGCGGCTCAAGGGCGTGGGCTCGGAGATGGTCCTGCTCCTCGAGGCGGCCGGCGTCAAGACGACGGCGAGCCTCGCGAGGCAGACCGCAGCCGCCCTCATGGAGAGCATCACTAAGGCGAACCAAACCAAGAAGATCACAGAGAAACCGCCGACCGAGCCCCAGGTGGGCGACTGGATCGGGCAGGCTCAGAAGCTGCCGCAAGTCCTCGAAGATAAATAAAAGGTATAAATAATAAATAAGTAGAAGGAAAGGCGCGGCCGCGCCTTGGACGAGGACGCGATGGCGACTTTTTGATACAGTGGTCCGCCCGCGATGCCCCCCGCACGTGACTCCCTGGCCGTATCTCCTCCCGCCGGTCAAATCGCCGCCGGAACCGCCATCGGCGGAAGATTTCGCATCGAGGGCCGCCTCTTCGCGGACGCCGTGAGCCAGACCTATCGCGCGGTCGACCTGGCCCACAACGTCGCCGCCGCCGTGCGCGTCGTGCCGCTGCGGATCCTGGGTGCCCAGGCGGCCCAGCTGGAAGCCGACATCGAGAAGGCGAGCGCCATCGTCCACAAGAACCTCGTGGACGTCCTCATGGTCGGCCGCGAGGCCGACTTTTACTTCATCGCGACCGAGCTGATGGACGGCCAGACGCTGCGCGAGTTCATCGACGGCAAGCGCGGCGACGGCCGCGGCGTCTCGTTCCGGGGCGCGTGCAACCTCGTGACGCACATTGCGAACGGCCTCGAGAAGGCGGCGACGTTCATGCCGCACGGCGCGCTCACCCCGGCGAGCGTCTGGGTCAACAAGGCCGGCCGCGTGAAGGTGGCCGATCTCGGCCTCGCGCGCACGCTGCCGCCGCTCGCGCGTCGTGGCGCGCCGCACGGCGCCCCCGACACCATCTACGTGGCCCCCGAGCTGCTCGCGGGCGCCCCGCCCTCGCCCGCCGCGGACGTCTACGCGCTCGGCGTCATTTTTTACGAGGCGCTGACGGGCCGGCCGCCGTCGGCCCCGCTGCGCCCCGCGAGCGAGCTCGCGTCCGACGCGCCGCCCGGCGTCGACGACCTCATCCTGCGCGCGACGCAGCGCGCGCCGGGGGCGCGCTTCGCCTCGACGGCCGAACTTCGCCAGGCGCTCCAGGCGCTCGGCGCCCCGGGAGCGCCTGGCCCGAGCCCCGGCGGCGTCCGCGCGCCGACGCCCGTCGTGGCGACGCCGGCGGCGAGCGCGGGGAGCCGCCTCACGCTCGGCAAGTCGTTCAACGTCGCCGAGGCCGCGGGCGGCGCCGCCGACGACACCCAGGAGCGCTGGCTCATCCAGAAGGACAAGCTCGACTTCGGCCCGTTCTCGCTGGCCCAGATCCGGGCGCAGATCGAGCGCGGCGAGATCGAGGGTGAGCACATGATCGTCGACAGCGACACGGGCGCCCGCAAGAAGGTCAAAGACTTCCCCGCCCTCAAGGAGTTCACCAAGGTCGCCGAGCGCCGTCTCGAGCAGATGCGCCGCGCCAAGGCCGAGCACTCCCATGAGGCGACGGAGAAGAAGAAATCGATGGCGACGGTGCTCATCGTCGGCGTCGCGCTCGCGGTCGTAGGCGGCGGCATGGCCCTCTACCTGATGACGCGCCAGGCGGCCGACGGCGGCCAGCTCGCGTCGCGCGAGGAAGAGGCCGAGGTCGATTCGTTCCTGAAGGACGTCAAGCTCAACTTCGCGACGGCGCACGTCGCGAAGCGCGTCGCGGGCCACCACGGGGGCGGTGGCGGCGGCGACGAGTTCAACAACGACATGAACATCGGCGACGTGACCAAAGGCGGCGGCGGCGACGAGACGCTCGACGACAAGGTCATCCAGCGGGTCATGATGGGGAGCTACCGCAGCCTCGTGCCCTGCATCATGCAGGAGAAGCACAAGAACGCCGGGCTCTCGGACGTCAGCATCGACTTCGTCGTGCGCGGCTCCGGCAAGGTCTCGGCGGTCAAGGTCAACGGCCAGCACGCCGGCGCCTTCCCCGCCTGCGTCCTCGGCCGCATGCAATCGTTCAACTTCCCCAAGTTCAACGGGTCGAAGACCATCGCGAGCTGGTCGATGTCGATGCGCTAGCGCGCTCGCGCTAACGCCCGAAGCCCGCCGAGCGGTCCTTCACGTTCATGGCCGTCGAGAACTTGAAGCCGAGGACGTCCTCGTAGGCGAAGACGAAGCGCTCGTCCTTCGCGGTCTGGAGGATGACGAACTTGTCCTTGAGCTCGACGCGAGAGACGCGCGAGACGTTCAGGATCTCGCCGGGCGACGAGACGAAGGCGGTGATCTCGCGGTCTTCGCGAAAGGCGAGCGTGCCCCCCTTGGACTCGGCGCCCTCGGTCTCCAGGATGCTCAGGATGATCTCTCGCGTCATGGGGCCAGTATACTGAGTCTCCGTGCCGATGCTCGCGCTGATCGGGATCGCGGCCATGTCCGTGTGGCCGGGCGGCGACGCGGAGGCCGCGCGGGCCCTCGTGGCGCGGGACGACGCCCAGCGGCTGCGCGCCGTACTCGAGGTCGCGCGCGCCGAGCCCGTCCGCGCGGCGGCGCTGCTCGTGCCGGCGCTGCGGGATCGCGACCCGAACGTGCGTCTCGCCGCCGCGCGGCTGCTGGCGAGACGCGGGTCGCGCGAGGCGACGCGCGCCGCCACCGCGTGG
>DASZFV010000344.1:0-12818 GCA_035939455.1 Polyangia bacterium | reverse complement strand
TGCCGATGTCCAGGACGCGGGCAACGTTCTCGCTGTTGATCTTGGCGGTGGCGCGCGCCTCACGCAGCAGGCGTGCGGTGGCCGTTTCTGTGCGCGACGCGTCCGCGCGCAACAGCTTGATGGCGACGCGCGTCTCCAGCTGAAGGTGGGTCGCCGCGAACACCATGCCCATGCCGCCATTGCCAAGCACCCCATCCACCCGATATTTGTCGGCGAACAGCCGCCCGATCGTGACGGGTGTAGCCCTGTCGCTCACCTCCATTGGACCCTTGCGACACCGGAGCGAAAGGCCCCGAGGCCTTGATAGTGGTCACGCATTCCTTGGCTCGCAAAGGGATCACGCAGGCAGCGATCCTGATGCGCCCAGTGATGGTAACCCAATTTCAGGAACGGCGGCGTGGCTCGGCGGAAGAGTGCCCAGGCCCGGGCATTCGATCGGAGGGCAGCGAGAACAAGCCGCTTTCACCTGACCGAAGTCCGATAAGCCGCCGCGGGAACACGGTCTACCGATTGCCGCCAACAGCGGCTACATCGCGTCCACAGTGCCCGTCATTCCCGTCATTCCCGTCATGGCCGGCGCGGGCTTCAGTTGCAGGTAGCGCAGCCCCGCCGAGCCGACGAGGCTGGAGCCGTCGAACCCACCCAGCTCAAGCGCGTCCTGATCGGGGGTGGAGCCCCTCTGGCGGCACACGTCGACTGTCGCCGGCGGGTTCCCCGAAGCGTCGCTGAACATGTGGAGTCGTCCCGTGCCCGGGTCCTGCCGCCAGTGCCCGGTATCGGCGCCCGTGCCCGCGATGCGGTACGAGCAGTTGCACCCATCGTCGTCGGTCGGCACGCAGCTCACCATCTGGTAGTTCGGGTTCGGCGCGCTCGTCAGGCCGGCGACGAGCTCGTCGCACGTGGGCTGCGCGCCGTAGGCGTTCAGGCAGGTCCGCGAGAAGTGCGTCGTGTAACTGGCGCCGCTCGTGATCGAGAAGAGATAGGTGGCGTCCTTCACGAAGTCGATCACTCCCGCCTCGACCTGCCCCGGCGGCGAGTAGAAGTTGATGGCGAGCACCTGGCTGCCCGCGCCGGACTGCGCCTTCGGCACGTAGACCAGTCCCGAGCACCAGTCGCCGCTCGTCACCTTGGAGGGCGGCTTCGGTTGCAGCGTCGGCGACTGGGGCGTGACGTACCCGGCCGCCACCGTCGACGTCGGCTCGAACGGCGTCGGCACCGCGAACTGGCAGAAGTTGTCGACCACCCAGTTGCCGGTGACGTCGCCGCCGCAGGCCACGAGGTCCGCGCAGCTCCCCCCGGCGCCCCGGCCGGCGCAGCCAGCGGCGGCGGTCGCGAGGGGGAGCATCACGAAGACCCAGGACGCGCGCATCCCTACATCGCTTGCAGGGTGATTGCGCGCAGCCCCACGGCCGCGAACAGGCTGTTGCCGTTCGCGCCCGAGAGCGTGAGCGTCGCGCCGTCGCGGCAGAAGTTCATGGGCAGCGCCTGCGTGGGCGCCTGCGACTCGACGCGCTGGCCGTTCAGCAGGTACATGCCGCTGGCCACGGACAGGGTGCCGCTGGTCTGGTCGACCCGCCAAGTCCCCTGGTCATCGAGCTCGACCTGGTATGTGTATGCGCACGTGCAGCCACCAGAGTGGTCGGGCGCGCATGTGATCCCCTGGTATGCGGACATCGCGCCTGCCGCGCCTTGCGCCGTGGCCGCGCTCTCGTAGAAGGTGGTGAACGACTGCGCGAGCTGGTCGCACGTCGGCTGGGCGCCGCCGGAGGTCAGGCAAGAGGCCGCCAGGTGCGTCTGGCTCTTCGTCGAGAACGTGAGAGACGCCTTGTAGGTCTGGTCCGCGTTGAACGCGAGCGTGCCGCCCTGGATCAGCGGCGCGTCGTGCCACAGGTTCCCCATCTTCACGGCGCCGGTGGGATCCGCCGAGCTCGGCGGCGCGAACAGCAGCATCGAGCACCAATCACCCTGGGTGGTCGGCTCCGGCTGCGGCGGCACGAGGCTGGGGGCCCACGGAGACGCCATCAGCTCCATGAGGCTCATCTGCTGGTATGGCAGCGCCGCCTGATAGTCACACGCCCCCTGCACGGACCAGGTCCCCGTCGGGCCGTCGCCGCCGCAGCTCGGCATGTCGGCGCAGCTCCCCTGTGCCCCTTTCCCCGTGCATCCCGAAGCGGCGCCCAGGGCCGCTCCCACGAGGAGGGCGGCCAGGCGCGGAACCCGTCCGTGCAGTCTCTGGTTCACGGTCTATCGTGCCTCGCGGTCGGATCGAGCTCGTCGTCGCTGCGACGTCAGTGCTTCGCGATGAAGTCCCAGAGCAGCGGCGTGACCCAGGCGTCCTGGCCGATGTAGTGCGCCGGATTGTCGCCGGCGGTGGTGGTCGTCGTGCACCAGACCACCTGCCCGTTGGCCGGGCAGCCGTCGAACGAGACACACTTCATGTTCTGCGGCGCCGACGCCGGCAGGCCGCTCGGGACCGGATAGGGGGTGGTCCCCGTGGTGCTGGTTGGCGCGCAGACCTGCGTCGTGCAACCGTTCTGCTTCAAGAGACGCGTGCAACCCGGGATCGCGTTGGCGTACGTGTTGTAGTTGTCGTTGATGTCGTGGAGGAACAGTCCGTGTATCGGAAACCCCGTCTTGCAGGTGGGCTGCATGGGCGGCTCGTTTCCGGTCGCGGACACGAAGCCTGTGACCAGGTCGGGGAACGCGCAGCTGAACTGGTTGTTGACCCAGCCGCCGCTGCTGTAACCCGACAACCACTCCTTTGACTTGTCGATGCAGAGCATGTCCTCGACCATCTGGCGCATCATCGGGAACATCGTGAAGTCGTTCGACGTCGGGCTCTGGTTGTCGTAGCAGAGGGAGTGGTCGGCGCGGCCAGTACCATAGTCGACGCCGATCTGGATGGTGGGCGTCGCGTCCTTGCCATCGACGGTCTGGTACGGGTAGCCGCTCGTGGAGCCGTGGGCGGCGCTGGCGTCGTCACAGCCAGCGTACTCGAACACGAGCCTCGCCGGGCTCTTGTTGTCGTAACCGGTCGGGACGACCACCGCGAACCAGCGCTGTTCGCCAGCAACGTTGAACTTCGGGAACTGCACCCACTTGTCGAACTGGCCGCCGAGCTGCGTCGGCAGCGCTTTGCCGCAGCCGTTCGACATGCCCGCCTTCTCGCCCATCGGGACGGCGCCGCCAGCGCCGCCCGTCGACATCCCGGCGGCGCCGCCGCTGCCGCCCGTCGAGACGGTGCCGCCCGCGCCGCCTGTGGAGGTGGAGCCGCCGCTGCCAGCGCTGCCCGAGCCGCCGATGCCGCCGCTCCCGCCGGTGGACGTGTTACCCGCGGCGCTGCCGCCGGCGCTGCCAGAGTCACCCGCCGAGCTGCCGGAGCCGCCGGTGTTGCCGCCCGCCGACGTGCCCGCCGCGCCAGCGCCGACCTGGTGAATGTTGTTCGTCGGCGATCCGCATGCCACGAGGACGGCCCCGAGCAGGCCCACACCAACCCCACGAAGTACGAGCGACTGACTGATATGCATGTGCAAACCTCCAAATGAGCTACCAATGAGGACGAACCTAGAGACGTTGCGGTCCAAACAAAATCAGAAAAAGAAGAAGAACGATCCTTCACCGCGCAGGTTCTCGGCGCGCGGCCCCTCGCCATAGTATTGCTGGATCAGCTGCGCCGCCGCGGCGAGCTGCGTCGTCGGCGTGATGGCCCACCACAGCGTCCCGTCGTAGTACCGGGCTTGGTTCCACACAGAAGACTGTCCCTGCGGCGGCGTGAGGTCCAGCGCATTGGTCGATTTGAGCCGCGCGAGAGACGCGGAGAGCCAAACCGAGCGGCCATATCCGAAGGGCAGGTGGTAGTGGGCGTTGACCCAGAACGCCGTCCAGTTGACCGTGTGCGGGTTGAAATCGGCGTCGAAACCCACGACGCCGGGATCGACATTGGGCGCATAGGTCGGGACCGCCAGCAGGTTGTTCGGGTTCGGCAACGACGGGAACGTCATGCCGCCGGTCAGGTTGGCGTAGAGGTCCGAGATGCCGGTGCCAGAGGTGACCTCACCCGAGACCGACAGCGCGTTCCTCAGATCGTCGCCGGATGCGGGGATGATCGGCAGGAACACGTTGAGCGCGATGCCGCCGCCGTTCAGCTTTCGGGGATTCCCGGGCTTCTGCGAGAAGTCGTTCACCGACAGGTGCCTCCCCACGGCGGAGACGCCGATGGCCATGGGCGCAGCGACTGGCTGGCTGGCGCCGGGGGCCGACGCGCCGGTCCATCGGTTCAACGCCAGGCGAGCTCCCACCTGGCCGTCGGGCAGCCCGCCGTCGACCTGTCCGGGGCGCACCGCCGCCAACTCGATCTCGAACGTGGCCGCTTCGCCGGCCCAGAGCTTGGAGAGGCGAACCTGCGGATCACGGTGGTAGATCTCACCCGTGATGGGCAGGAACGCCAACGTGTTCGGGTAGAACCCGGCGCCGCCCCAGGCGAACAGATCGTGGTACTGCCCCGCGAGCAGGCTCAGGGAACGCGTGGTGACCTTCAGGTAGAAGTGCCGCAGCCGCAGCACAGGCGCCGAGTAGAGGTCGTTCTGCGTCGTCCCTTGCCCCTGGTTGCCGAAGGCGTCAATCTCCATCAGGCCCAAGACGTGGGCGCCGCCGTAGTCGGGCGCAGCGACCTCCAGCCCGAAGCGTGAGTTTTTCACCGAGAGCTGCATACGCGGGTTGTCACCGACGACCGAGTTGGGGGGCACGACACTGCCATTGGTGGTGGCGTCCGCGAAGCTCTGGGTCGAGTCGCGCATCGCGTCCAGCTCGACGAACCCGTACCAGGTGGCGGTCCACCCCTTCGAGGAGATCGAGATGCGGTGGCCGGGGAGCGTCCAGCCGTCGGCGGTCGCGGTTCGCCCGGGGCTTGGCTCCGCCGGAGGCGTCCCCTGGCCGGGAACCACGGTGTCGGTCGGCGCCGCCTCGACCTGGGCGTCGTCGGAGGCGTGCGTAGAACGGCCGGCGAGCAGGTCGGCACTCAGGAAAAAGAGAATGGCCAGCGTCGAACGGAGGCTGCGAGCGGGTCCTCTGTAGGGCATCAGCGGCACCAGGTTATAGACGGTCGATTTCATCGCCCCGCGCACCCGAGACATCGCTGGTGCAACAAACGATCACGGGCAAGGCCAACAGCGCCGAACCGTTTATCGAGGAAGGCCGGACCATATCAGCTTCGAGGACGCGGGTGCAACGATCCGGCGCGCGTCACCTATACTGGCGCGTTCATGTCGCTCACGCCTGATACGAACTCTGGACCTCCGCAAGCGGTGTTGTTGGCCGTCCACCTCCACGACGTCGACGACGTCGCGTTCGCCTCGTCGGTCGCGGAGCTGCACCGCCTGGCGCGCACGCTGGGCCTCACCGTCGCGGCCACCGTCACGCAGCGGCGGCGCGCGTTCCACGCCGGCACGGTCGTGGGCAGCGGCAAGCTGAAGGAGCTGCGGGCGCTCACGGGCGCCCCGGAGCCCGCCGAGGAGGGCGCCGAGGCGGACGATGAGGCCGACCCGACCGCCGAGGCTGCGAACGAGGTCGCGGACGACGGCGCGCTCGACGCCCGCGAGACCGACGCGTCCGACGACCCCGTGCCCGTCGCGGGGGCGCCGAAGAACCCCATCAACATCGTCCTCGTCGATCACGACATCACGCCCTCGCAGGCGCGCAATCTCGAGAAGGCGACGGGCGCCGAGGTGATGGATCGCACGGCGGTCATCCTGGAGATCTTTCGCCGGCACGCGCGCTCGCGCGTCGCCAAAGCGCAGGTGGAGATCGTGCGGCTGCAGTACCTCGCGCCGCGGCTGCGCGAGTCGGGAGCTGGCCGCGACCGGCAGCGCGGCGGCATCGGCGGCAAGGGCGCGGGCGAATCCAACCTCGAGCTCGACCGGCGCAAGATTCGCGATCGCATCGCCGAGCTCGCGCGCGAGCTCGAGGCGCTGGCCGCCGAGGCGGACACGCAGCGCGCGCGGCGCCGGGACATGAACCGCGTCGCGCTCGTCGGCTACACGAACGCCGGCAAGTCCACGCTCATGCGCGCGCTCACGGGCAGCGAGGTCTACGTGGCCGATAAGCTGTTCGCGACGCTCGACACGACAGTGCGCGCGCTCACGCCCGAGGCGCGCCCGCGCATCCTCGTCTCGGACACGGTCGGCTTCATCGACAAGCTGCCGCACGGGCTCGTCGCGTCGTTCAAGAGCACGCTCGACGAGGCGCTCGAGGCGGGCCTGCTCGCCCACGTCGTCGACGCGTCCGACCCCGGATTCGAGCGCCAGCTCGAGGTGACGACCGAGGTGCTGGGCGAGATCGGCGCGGGCGAGCTTCCGCGGCTCGTGATCTTCAACAAGATCGACCGCGTGGGAGACGCGGAGGCGCAGGCCGCGACGTCGGGCGCGCTCCTGGCCCGCTGGCCCGACGCCGTCGTCATGTCGGCGCGGCAGCCGCAAGACGTCGCAGCCCTGCGCGCCCGGCTCATCGGGTTCTTCGCGCGCGGCCTCGTGAGCGGCGAGGTGCGCATTCCGTACGATCGGCAGAACCTGCGCGGCGAGATCTTCGCGTCGTGCGAGGTTTTGGGCGAGCGCTACGAGGACGACGCCGTCATCTTCGACGTGCGGGCGCACCCGTCCGTGCTCGAGCGCCTGCGCGCAGCCTGACGGCCCCGAGCCCGTTGCGCAATTTGGCGCGCGGGCGTAGTCTCGTCTTCTCGTGTCGAAGCTCGTTTACCGTACGCTCCCCATGTGGTCGGTCGCCCGTAAGGGCAGCCGGGCCTGGGTCGCGCGCGTCTGAACGAACGACGACGAGACGACCCCGGCTGAAGGCCGCGGGTCGCTCAGGGTGGCTCTCGGTCTTCGGTCTTCCCTCCGGAGACGACGATGAGCCAGAGCAACCTCCCCAATGGAACGACCGGCGCGACGCCCACGCGGCTCGAGCTCGGTCCCGACGTCGCGCCCGCGAACGACACCGGGCGCCGCCCCCTCGTCGATCGGGTCGGCGCGCTCGGCTTGTCGCGCACGTATTGGATGTTGTGGAGCGGGATGCTGCTCAACCGCCTGGGCGGCACGATCTTCTTTCTGCTCGGCATCTATCTCACGCGCGAGCGCGGGCTCTCGCCCGCGCTCGTGGGGCTCGTCATCAGCCTCTACGCGGCGGGCGGCCTGTGCGCGGGGCCCATCGCCGGAGCGCTCGCGGACCGCGTGGGTCGCCGCGCGACGCTGCTCGCGGGGACGGCGGGCGCGGGCGCGCTCATGCTCGCGCTCGGCTTCGCGCGCTCGACGACCGCCATCGTCGCGCTCGCGCCCTGGCTCGGGCTCTTTACCGACGCCTGCCGCCCGCCGCTGCAGGCCGCCGTGGCCGACGTCGTGCCGCCCGAGGAGCGGGCGCGCGCCTACGGCCTGCTGTATTGGGCCATCAACCTCGGGTTCGCGGGCGCTTCGGTGTTCGGCGGCGCGCTCGCGGAGCGCCATTTCTCGCTGTTGTTCGTCGTCGACGCGCTCACGACGTTCGCGTACGGAGCCATCGTCTTCGTGGGCGTGCCCGAGACGAGGCCGGCGCGCGCTGCTGGCGCGCCGGCAGGGCGGGTTGACGAGAGCCGGCTCTCGCCGCTGCGCGACCCGCCGTTCGTGAAGTTCGTCGCGATCCAGGTGCTGCTTCTCGTGGCGTTCGCGCAGGTCATCGTGGCGTTGCCGCTCGACATGCGCGCGCACGGGCTCGGTCTGGTGCAAATCGGCTGGCTGCTGGGCCTCAACGGCGTGTACATCGTGATCACGCAGCCACTCGCGCTGCGCTACGTGCGGGGGCTCGGACACGTCCAGTGGCTCGCGGCCGGTTGCGTGCTCACCGGATTGGGCCTCGGCGCCACGGCGTTCGCGGGCGGCGCGCTCGTCTACCTTCTGTCGGGCGTGCTGTGGACGCTCGGCGAGGTCGGCTTCTCGACGGCCACGCCCGCGCTCGTCGCCGAGCTCGCGCCCGCCTCGAAGCGGGGCGCATACCAGGGCACCTACCAGCTCGCGTGGGGCTCGGCCAGCATGCTCGCGCCGACGCTCGGCACATTCGTGCTCGGGCGCTGGGGACCGCACGCGCTCTGGAGCGGATGCTCTGCGGCGTGCCTGGTCGCCGCGGCGCTCCACCTGCGCGTCACGAGCCGCTGGTCATCGGGGGGGCCCGGCCGCTCGGGGCATACGCCTTCATGATACCGTTCGCGCCATGGCGACGAGCACGAAGCGCAAGGCCGAGCGCTCGTCGCCCGCGCGGTCGCTGCCGCTGCCGCCGGGGGACGAGCTCGGCGCCGTCGAGGTGGCGCGCCGCGTGGGCGACAACCTGCGGCGGCGTCGCAAGGCGCGCAACCTGTCGCTCGACGAGCTGGCGGTCGCGTCGGGTGTGAGCCGCGCGGCTCTGTCGCAGATCGAGACCTCGAAGGGTAACCCCACGGTGGGCGTGCTGTGGAAGATCGCCGTCGGCCTCGGCATCCCCTTCGCGGAGCTCATCGGTGAGACGCGCGGGGCCGTGGGCGTGCTCCGGCGCGTCGAGACGCAGGTGCTGCGGTCGGCCGACGGGAAGATGGAGAGCCGGCCGCTCACGCCCGCGGGCGCCGCGCCCTGGGCCGAGGTGTACGAGCTGCGGCTCGCGGCCCGCGCGACGCACGCCTCGGAGGCGCACGCGCCCGGGACGCGCGAGCTCGTCATCGTGCTGGCGGGCCAGCTCAAGCTGCGCGTGGACGGAGAGGTCTACGAGCTCGGGCCGGGCGACTCGGTCTCGTTCTCGGCCGACAAGGCCCACCTCTACGAAAACCCCGGGGCCATCGAGGCCCGGTACCACGACATCATTCTTTACGACCGCTAGCGTTACCTTTCGACCGCTCGCGTGACCTTGCGCGGGCCAGGTCCTCGATGAGGCGGATGACGAGGGCGGTCCAGCCGGTCTGGTGGGTCGCGCCGACGCCGCGGCCCGTGTCGGCGTGGAAGTATTCGTGGAAGAGAACGAGGTCGCGCCAGTGCGGGTCGTTGGCGTAGCGCGCGTCGTCTCCGTGGCACGGGCGCGCGCCCTTGGCGTCGGGTTGGAAGAGGCTCGCGAGCCTGCGCGCCAGCTCGCGCGCGACCTCGTCGAGGGTCATCCACTTGCCGGAGCCCGTTGGGCACTCGACGCGCAGCTCGTCGCCGTAGAAGTGGTGGTAGCGCTGCAGCGCCTCGACGAGCAGGTAGTTCACGGGCATCCAGACGGGGCCGCGCCAGTTCGAGTTGCCGCCGAAGAGCCAGGTGTGCGACTCCCCCGGCTCGTAGTCGACGCTGAACTCGTGGCCACCCAGCGACAGCGTGTAGGGCGTCGCGTGCACTTTCGAGAGCGAACGGATGCCGAAGGGCGAGAGGAGCTCGTTCTCGTCGAGCATGTATTTGAGCACGCGGACGAGCCGCTCGCGTGACGGCAACGCCAGCAGCACCTGCCCGTGTTGCTCCGTCCCGAAGGCGACGCCACTCTTGAGGTCGCGCCGGTTCTCGAGGAACCAGTCCATTCTCTTCTTGAACGCCGGCAGGCGATCGATGGTCGCCTGCTCGAGCACCTCGACAGCGATGAGGGGCAAAAGGCCCACCATCGAGCGGACGCGCAGCGGGATCTCACGCTTGACGCCGTCGTCCGCCAGGTGGATCTCGTCGTAGTAGAAGCCGTCCTGCTCGTCCCAGAGGCCCGCCTCGCCGAGCGCGTTCATGGCGTCAGCGATGTGGACGAAGTGCTCGAAGAACTTCGACGCCATGTCTTCGTACGCGGGATCGGTGCGCGCGAGCTCGAGCGCCATCGACAGCATCGTCGCGCAGTAGAACGCCATCCAGGCCGTGCCGTCGGCCTGCTCGAGGTGACCGCCGGTGGGCAGCGGCTTCGACCGATCGAAGACCCCGATGTTGTCGAGGCCCAGGAACCCGCCCGAGAAGAGGTTCTTGCCGTCGGCGTCCTTCCGGTTGACCCACCACGTGAAGTTCAGGAGCAACTTCTGGAACGTGCGCGCCAGGAACGTCCGGTCGCGGTGCCCGTGCTCGTCGACGGCGATCTTGTAGACGCGCCAGGCGGCCCAGGCGTGGACGGGCGGGTTGACGTCGCCGAAGGCCCACTCGTACGCGGGAAGCTGACCGTTCGGGTGCATGTACCACTCGCGCGTCAGCAGCACGAGCTGCTCCTTCGCGAAGCTCGGATCGATGCGCGCGAACGGCAGCATGTGGAAGGCCAGGTCCCAGGCCGCGAACCACGGGTACTCCCACTTGTCCGGCATCGAGAGGACGTCGCGGTTGTAAAGGTGCACCCAGTCGCTGTTGCGGCCCGTCTTGCGGGCGGGCGGAGGCGGCGAGCACGAGGGATCGCCCTCGAGCCAGCTCTGCACGTCGTAGTGATAGAACTGCTTGGTCCACAGCAGGCCCGCGTAGGCTTGCCGGACGATGGCCCGCTCGGGCGGGGCGAGCGCGGGCGTGCGCGTCGCGTAGAAGGCGTCGGCCTCCGCGCGGCGGAGCGCCAGCGTCGCGTCGAAGTCGGCGAAGGGGTCGCCGGCGCCGACCTCCTCCACGGCCGTGAGCCGCAGGCGGAGGCGCGCCTCGGCGCCCGGCGCGAGCGTGAGGCGATGGACCGTCGCCGCCTTCGTGCCCCGGCGCGCCGGGTTCACGGCGTCGGCGCGGCCCTCGACGATGGCGGCGTGGAAGGCGTCCTTGACGAAGGGGGTGGCGTTGGGCGCGTTGAAGAGGCGCGCGGCGTTGGTCTCGTTCTCCGTGAAGAGCAGCTCGGGCGAGGCGCCGCCGGGCCCCGGCTCGACGGCGAGCCGGTAGCGGCCAAGCGTCGGGTGGCGCGCCACGATGGCGGACGCGCCGTCGGCCTCGAGCGCGGCGCCCTTCCAGTACCCCTCGCCGACGCGGCCCCACGACCAGGTGTTGCGAAACCACAGCGTCGGCAGCACGACGAGCGGCGCCGCCACGGGCCCCCGGTTGGCGATCGTGATCGCGACGAGGACGTCGTCGGGCGAGGCCTTGGCGTGCTCGACCGTGACGTCGAAGTAGCGGTCGTCGGCGAAGGCGCCCGTGTCGACGAGCTCGTACTCGCGGTCGAGGCGGCCGCGCCGCGCGTTCTCCTTGACGAGCGCGTCGTAGGGGAAGGCGCGCTGCGGGTACTTGTAGAGCCCCTTGCCGTACGAGTGGGTCGGCGTCGCGTCCAGGTAGAAGTACTCCTCCTTGACGTCCTCGCCGTGGTTGCCCTCGAGTCCATTCAGGCCGAAGAGGCGCTCCTTGAGGATGGGGTCGGCGCCGTTCCACAGCGCGAGGGCAAAGCAGAGGCGCCCCTCGCGGTCGCAGAAGCCGAAGAGGCCATCCTCGCCCCAGCGGTAGGCGCGACTGCGCGCGTGGTCGTGCGGGAAATAGTCCCAGCTCGTGCCGCCCTCCGAGTAGTCCTCGCGCACCGTGCCCCATTGCCGCTCGGCCAGGTACGGACCGAAGCGCTTCCAGTTGCGCTCGCGGCTCGCGTCGGCGCGCAGCCGCTCTTGCTCGGCCGTCTGGAGATCGTCGCCGTCGCTCTTCGTGCCTTCGCTCGCCCGTTTCAAGGTGTCGGATTGTACGCCTCGGCGCCCCCCCGCGTTTCAGGTAGGTGCCTGTGGGCGGCCGCCGGACTTTACGCGTCAAGATTCCGGCGCGGTCTGCCGAGGAGGAGAGCCGTGGACGGGATCGCGCTCTCCGACGTCGAAAAAGTTCACCGAAGGACGAGTCACCGCCGCTGCGCCCGGTGCGCGAAGATCGTCTCGCGGCGCGCCCTCGTCTGCCGCCGCTGCGGCAAGAAGCAGCGCCTGGATCCACGCGGGGTGATGCTGGCGCTCTCGGGGCTGTTCCTCCTCGGGCTCTTCGTCGTCGCGACCGTGAACCAGCGGCTGCCGTTCGGACTCGGGCGCTCGCGCGCCGCGGTCGCCGCGGCCGAGAGCTGGTCGCCGTTCGTCGTCGCGGCCCGCGACCCCTCGCGCGCGACGCTCACCGCCTCCGAGCTCTGGGCCCTCTACAACGTCGACGACGTCAAGGCCGACGCCCGCTTCAAGAACAAGGACGTCGCCATCACGGGGACCGTCGCCGACGTTCACCGCGACTACGACGGTGACGTCATGCTGCGCCTCGCGACGGGCGACGCCCTGGAGACCGTGCGCGCCACGATCGTGAGCCACGACGACAGCGGGCGCTCGATCCCGGTCCGCGGCCAGGTCGTGTCCCTGCGCTGCACCGGGCACGGCAAGCTCATAGGCTCCCCGGTCCTCGACGCTTGCAGGCCGATTTAGATGGGAACCCTGGGAGGGTTCCCAAACCCTCCCGCAGCGCGGCTTCGGCGGGCGAAGCCCGCCTGCGCCGGGCGACCAGCTCGAGAGCGCTGAGGTTATCTCGCTTCGGTTGAGTCGGCGGTCTTCAGGGCGAGCTGCTTGGCGGGGACGTCGAGCTTGAAGCCGTCGGAGAAGGTGACCGTGAGCGGGGCGACGGTGGGGTTGTAGGCGACGTAGCTGCGCGCGCCCTTCTTCTGGAACACGGCGGTGGTCGGCGCGTCAGCCGTGACTGTCGCCTCGACGCGCCCGAGCTCGGCGAGCGCGCGCACCCAGGCGTAGGTGAGCGCGCGCGAGTCGCCGAACTCCGGCTCGAGGTACGTGTCGAGGTCGAGCTCGGCCGCCGCCTTCTTGCCATCGGCGAGCGCCTCGTACATGAGCATGTAGTCGCGCCACGTGAAGACCTTGCCGCGCGTGCGCTCCATGATGGCGTCGTACTCGCGCTTGACGAGCGCGGGCCGGCGCCCGAGGTAGA
>DASZFV010000343.1:0-6428 GCA_035939455.1 Polyangia bacterium | reverse complement strand
ATTGGTCGTGTGCGCCGTGTGCGGCTGGCCCGTCTCCGGGTCGACCATCATCTCGCAGTTGCCGTGGTCGGCCGTAATGAAGACGCTGGCGTTCACCTTGGCGGCGGCGTCGATGACGCGGCCGAGGCACGCGTCGATCGTGTCAATGGCGCTCACGGCTGGGGCGAGCTTGCCCGTATGGCCCACCATATCCGGGTTGGCGTAGTTCACGAGGATGAAGTCGGGGCCGCCCGGCGCGAGCGCCTCGACGACGCCGTCCGTGACCGGCACGGCCGACATCTCGGGAGCGAGGTCGTACGTCGCGACGTCGCGGTTCGACGGCACGAGGCGTCGCTCCTCGCCGGGGAACGGCTGCTCGACGCCGCCGTTGAAGAAGTACGTCACATGGCCGTACTTCTCGGTCTCCGCCGTGCGCAGCTGCGAGAGACCGGCCTTCGACAGCACCTCGCTCAAGATCATGTCGAAGCTCTGGGGTGGGAACGCCGCGGGCACGGGCACCTTGGCGTCGTACTGGGTCATGGTCGCTAACGCCGAGAGCTTGGGCCGCGGCGAGCGGTCGAAGTGCGGGAAGTCGGCGTCGGCCGCCGAGAGCGCGAGCGTGAGCTGGCGCGCGCGGTCGGCGCGGAAGTTGAAGAAGAAGCACGCGTCGCCGTCCTGGAGGATCGCGAGCGGCTTCCCGGCGTCCGCGCCTCGGCCCCTCGCGAGGAGCGGCGTCACGAACTCGTCGGTGATCTCCTTGCCCGCGCCCTTGTCTCCCGGCGCGCCCTCGCCACTGTACGAGGCCTCGACGGCCACCGCGAGATCGTCGACGAGCTTGCCCTCGCCGCGCGTGAGCATCTTCCACGCCACCTCGAGGCGGTCCCAGCGCTTGTCGCGATCCATCGCGTAATAGCGCCCGACGGCCGAGGCGAGCTGGCCGACGCCGATCTCCTTCAGCTTGGCCGCGACGCCGCGCAGATATCCGGCGGCCGATCGCGGCGGCGTGTCACGGCCGTCGAGGAACGCGTGCCAGGCGACCCGCGTCAGCCCGCGCCGCCTGGCCAGCTCGCACATGGCGTAAGCGTGCTCGAGAGAGGCGTGCACGTTGCCAGGGCTCGTGAGCCCCATGATGTGCAGCCTGCCGCCCGAGGTCTTGGCGGCGTCGATCGTCCGCGCGATAACGGGGTTGGCGAAGAACGTCCCATCGCCGATGGCCTTGTCGATGCGCACGATATCCTGATAGACGATGCGGCCCGCGCCCAGGTTCAGGTGGCCGACCTCGCTGTTGCCCATCTGCCCTTCGGGCAACCCGACGTCGTTGCCGGACGCGCCGATGAGCGTCCATGGGTACTTTTTGTATAGCGCGTCGAAGGTTGGCGTACGCGCCAGGCGGATGGCGTTGGCGTCTGTCTGTGGGCGTTCGCCGAACCCGTCGAGCACGACGAGGACGACGCGGGTCTTTTTGCTCATCGCCAGGAATTTAACACGCGGCGGGCGCTCGAATCGACGCTGGGCGCTGGCCGGGGCGCTGAAGCGTCTTATCTTGTCGTCGGGAGAGGAGGATCCCATGGACAAATCTAATATCGCCAACGCATCGACGACCATCGACGTGCCCGTCGCCAAGGTGTGGCGCGCGCTCGTGACGCCCGAGATCATCAAGCGCTATATGTTCGGGGCGACGGTCGTGTCCGAGTGGAAGGAAGGCACCCCCATCGTCTGGAGGGGCGAGTGGAAGGGCAAGCCGTACGAGGACAAGGGCGTGATCGTCCGCTTGGACCCGGGGCGGACGCTGCGCTACACGCACTGGAGCCCGCTATCAGGCGTACCCGAAACGCCCGAAAATCACCACACGGTCACCATCGAGCTCGCGGGCGAGGGCGCGCACACGCACGTATCGCTGTCCCAGGACAAGAACAGCACCGAGGAGGAGCGCAAGCACTCCGAGGAAAATTGGAAGACGATGCTCGTGGGCCTGAAGAAGGTGCTGGAGAGCGAGGGGTGAACGGGGGCGTCGCCAGGTGAAGACCATGAAGACCGCTCTGAGACGGCCCCGCCGCCAGCGAGATCAACTCCCCGTCCCCTGTCCGCCTCGTCCCTGTCCCATCCCCGCTCGCCTTCGTCCCACCCGATCTCGCTGGCGGCCTCCCCATCCCTTGCCGTATCACCCCCCGGTACCCGTGTGCACCTTTCGTCTTATCGTGCTGAGATCAGCGTAAGCGCGAAGGCGTCAATGTGGTGTTTCAGTTTGAAGGATTCTTTGGTCCTATGGGGTGACCGTCTCAGTGGTGATAGGGCTCGCCGCGGATGATGCTCAGCGCGCGGTAGAGCTGTTCGCAGAGCACGACGCGCGCGAGTCGGTGGGGGAGGGTCAGGTTGGAGAGCGAGAGGCGGCGCGACGCCTTCTTCAGGACGTCCGCTGGCAGGCCCAGCGCGCCGCCGACGAGGAAGGCGATCGTCTGCGCGCCGTGGAGCATCTGGTGCTCGAGATGCTGGGCGAGCGCCTCGCTCGTCCAGGCGTCGCCGCCGGGCTCGAGGGCGATCAGCTCCGCGCGCGTCGGCAGGCGACGCGCGAGCGCGTCGTCGTCGTCGACCTCGACGATCTCGACGGGGACGTGGCGGCGCGCGCGCTGGACGTAGTCGTCGCAGAGCGCCGCCATGTGGCGGTCGCGCATCCTTCCGACCGCGAGGACCACGATCTTCAGGGACCCCTCACGCCCCTCACCCTACAGGGCGTAGTAGGACTCGGGCTCGGAGATCCTGGCGTCGGCGGGGACGTCGAGGGGGACGCGGGGAGCTTCGATCCACAGGCTCTCGAGGTCGTAGAACTCGCGCACCGGGTGGTAGAAGACGTGGATGACGACGCTGCCGAAGTCGAGCAGCGTCCAGCGGCCGCTGCCCGTGCCCTCCTGGCCGAGCGCGAGCCGGCCGCGCGCCTTCATGACCTGCCGGACGTTCTCGGCGATGGCGTCGACCTGGCGGTCGCTGCGACCGCTCACGATGCCGATGAAGTCCGTGTAGCTCGCCATCGCCGACACGTCGATGAGCACGGGCGCGAGCGCCTTCTTGTCGAGCGCGGCGTCGATGGCGGCAATCGCCAGCGCCCGGACCTCGTCGAGCTCTCCGCGCGCCGCGCGCGTGGGCGGCGCCAGGGCCGCGCGGTCCCTGACGCCCGACCTCGGGGCGCCCCGCACCGGAATCCGCCCGGCCTTGCGAGCGCTCCCGGACTGGCGCGATTTGGCGCCCTGTCCACCGCCGTTTCGTGACCTGTCCGTCCTGCTCCCCTTCCCCCCGGATCGCGTCGGACCTTTTGTTTTCTTCACCTGTTCCAATCGTAGCAAAGCGGTTCGGCGGTGGCCAGCGTTCGCGACCTCGCTACGGGGCCGGAGGGGCCGAGGGCGCCGGCCCGGGCGGCGGAGGCGCGGCGTCGCGCGCGTTTTCGGCGGCGCGCCATCGCCGCTCGAACGTCCGCACGAGCGCCACCAGGTACTCCTGCCCGAGGCCGAGCCGTCCCTCCACCTCGCTCGAGGCGCGGTCGAGCCAGCGCGCCTCGTGGCTGCTCGCGCCCTCGTCGTCGTCGCCGGGCACGGGATCCGTGGTCTGCCCGCCGCTCTGGGCCCAGCGTCGCGCGGCGCTCTCGATCTTCGAGTTCGCCCACGCGGGCGCCTCGAGCATCGTCTGACCGAGGACGCGGCTGCCTTCGCGGAAGGCCTTCACGATGGCCGTGCGCTCCGTCTCGGCGAGCGCCGCGTGCATGACGTCGCGCAGCTCGATGGCGCGCGCGCGCTCGATGCCCGCGCCCACGTGCATCTTCGCGCAGAAGTGATCGAACAGCGTGCCCAGCTGGAACGTCGACGCCATCTCCTCGGCGCGGCGACCCACGGCGAGCACGGCGAAGAACTTTCTCCAGGCCAGCTTGAGCGCGAGCAGGGTTGCCGCCGTGAGCGTCGCGTTGCGCATGGCCGTCGAGCCGCGCGGGTCGCCGAGGAGCTCGGCCGAGGACGCCGCCAGGTCCACCTGCCGGCGCTCGGCGAGCTTCATGAGCATGCCCGCCTTGACGCGGCCCGAAAGGTACTCGTCCATGACGGGGAGCGGGACGACGCCGCCCACGGCCGTCGCGAGCAACGAGCGCCGCACGATGAAGCGGCGGTTGGCTGCGAGGTGGTCGAGCTCGCCCGGGACGATCTTGCCCGCCCCGCCGGGGAGCACGATGAGCTCGGGCTGGTCGTCGTCTTCGTTCAAGGCGTCCTCACCGCGGGCGGCTTGGACAATTTCAGCGCGGTGGGCGCGGGGATGGCCGCGGACTTCTGCGCGTGCGCCGCGGCCCTGGGGAACGGGGCGGGCGGCAGGCGGGTGCTCGGCAAGCCGCCCAGAAGCTCGCGTTGCTCGGGCTCGATGCGCTGGCGGAGCGCCAGGTCCTCGGCGGGCGGCGGGGTCACGGCCGCCGTGCTCCCGACGTCCGTGACGGCGCCGTGCACGTCGATGGTGCCCTTGAGGTCGCGTCCCTCGCGTTTGGTCGTGAAGGTCGCGGTCAAGTCGAGCCCGAGGAGCGCGCCCGTACCGTCGTCGACGAGCGCGCGACCCTGGAGGTCGTTGACGACGACGGCGGCGCGCCAGCCGCGCAGGCCCTGGGCGGTGTCGCGCGCCGCCGGATCCTCGGTGTGCGCCGGGGCGCGCGCGAGCGCGTACTCGGTGACGGCGGCGCCGCCCGCGCCCGCCGGGCCCTGGGTCGGTCTGATCGCGGCGTAGGGCGCCACGATCTCCCAGGCCGCCCATGGCGCGCCGAGCGCCTCTTCGAGCAGCCTCGTGGGCTCGGGCTCTTCGGCGACGCGGCGGATCATCTTCCCATAGCGTAGCGCAACGAAGAGCTCGCGGCCCGCGCGCGCAACCTCGCGGCCACCGTCGCGGTCGTTCGTCTCGGACAGGCGGTAATTGCGTGCACGGTCGACCCAGACGTCGGTCGTCGTCGTGACGCCGTCGTCAGGAGCCGCGACCCCCGCGGCGAAGCGCGCGGTGCCGTGGTAGTGCGCGCCGCCCGAGCGCCCGAGCGCCTCCGCGAAGAACGCGGGCCGCAGCGCCTCGGCGAGCGTCGCCGTCTGCCGGCGCGTCTCGGCGTCGGAGCCCCGTGTGCACGCGAGGACCGCGAGCGGGAGGGCGAGCACGGACCAGAGGAGAAGGATTCGCTTCAAGCCGCCCGACACCTTAGCATTGGCGAGGCATGGCCGAGAGCGCCGCCTGGCTGTCGTCTCCCAACGCCTTTTCGCAGCTGGCGTCGTCGCCCCTCGCGATCGGGGCGGCCGGGATCTTCGGCGCGATCTGGGGCAGCTTCTTCAACGTCTGCATCGCGCGTGTCCCGGCCGGACAGTCGATCGTGCGTCCCGGGTCGCGCTGCGGCGCCTGCGGCGCGCCGGTGCGCGCGTTCGACAATGTGCCCGTGCTCTCGTACTTCTGGCTGCGCGGGCGGTGCCGCGCGTGCGCGGCGCCCTTCTCGGCGCGCTACCCGCTCGTCGAGCTCCTGGGCGCGCTGCTCGCGGCCGGGCTGTGGTGGCAATGCGTCGCGAGCGATCCCGACGGCGCCGTCGCCGTCCGCCTCGCGCGCTTCTCCTACGATTTCGCCTTCACGGGCGTGCTCGTCGTCCTGTCGTTCATCGATCTCGCGACGCTGCTGCTGCCCGACGCCATCACGTTGCCTGCGCTCGCCGTCTTCTTCCTGGCGGGCTTCGGCGTTCATGAGGCGTCCTGGCTCGCGCGCGTCGTGGGCGCCGCCGCCGGTTACCTCTTCGTGCGCCTCATCGCCGACTTCTACTACTATGTGCTCAAGCGCGAGGGCCTCGGTCTCGGCGACGGCAAGCTGCTCGCGCTCATCGGCGTCGCGCTCGGCTGGAGGGCGCTGCCGCTCGTCGTCTTCGCGGGCGCCATCCTGGGCTCGCTCATCAGCATCCCCATCGTGCTCGCCACGCGCCGAGGCCGGAGCGGCCCAGAGTCGCTGCGCGACGTGCAGGTCCCGTTCGGGCCGTTCCTCGCTCTCGGCGCGCTGGTGTACCTGTTCGCGGGTCGCGCCATCCTCGCCCTCACGGGCGGGGCCTGGCTGTGAGCGGGCGCGTCTTCACGGTGTGCGCCGCGGCTTGTTTCCCTGGTGCGGCGGCCTATCTATCGTAAGTTCACGGATACCCGGCCGAGAGCACCGAACGAGGAGGGGTCCCTTGCTGAAGGTGAAGGCGCGTTTTCAGGCGACGGCTGACGTCGTCGCGCAGGTGCTCGAAGACGTCACGACGACCGAGCGCGCCGTCCGCCGCCGCTGCCCCACGTGGCCCTTCGTGACCCTCTCCTGGGCGCAGAGCATCGACGGCAGCCTCGCGCTCGAGGCCGGGCGCGGCGTCGCCTTGAGCGGCACCGAGTCGCTCTCCCTCACGCACGCGGTGCGCGCCGCTCACGACGCCATCCTCGTGGGC
>DASZFV010000342.1:0-10347 GCA_035939455.1 Polyangia bacterium | reverse complement strand
TGCCGCGGCGGCGCAGCTCTTCGGCCGCCGCGGTCGCCGCGCCGAGCGGGCCGGAGACGAGCACGCCGCCGGCGCCGTTGGCGAGCTCGGCGCTCGGGCTCGCCGCGCCGGCGCCGTCGTTCTCCGCCGCCTCGAGCGCCCCCGCGACCGCCTCGACGTCGATGGCGAAGCCCACGGCGGGGCTCGGTCGGCCGTAGCGCGCGAGCAGGCCGTCGTAGCGGCCACCCGCGAGCACGGCGTCGGGCGCGCCCGACACGAAGGCCTGGAAGCGCACGCCCGTGTAGTAATCGAAGCCGCGCACCTCGCCGAGCTCGACGTGCAGCCGCGAGTCAACACCCCGCGCCTCGACGGCCGCGACGATCGCCGAGAGCTCGGCGAGCGCGCGCTTGATGCCCGGCGTGGGCGCGCGCTTGAGCGCCGTAGCGAGCACCGACGGCGGCCCCGCGAGCTCGGGCAGCAGCGCCGCGAAGCGCACGGCCGCCGCCGACCCGCGCGCGTCGCGCAGGACCTCCGCGAGGCCGCTCGCGTCGCGCTTCGCGATGCGACGTCGCGCCTCGTCGATGGCGCCCTCGGGCAGCGCGAGCGCCTCCATGACCTCGCGCGCGAGGCCGAGGTGCGCGAGATCGATCGTGGGCTGCGGCAAGCCCGCGGCGCGCAGCGCTGCCACGCCGAGCGCTATGGCCTCGACGTCCCCGGCCGGACCCGCGACGCCCGCGAGCTCGACGCCCGCCTGGATGAGCTCTCGCTGGCCGCGGCCCGCGCGCTCGAGGCGCACGACCGTGCCCTCGTACGACAGGCGCACGGCGCCCGGTTCGTCGTGGAACCGCGTCGCGATGAGGCGCGCGATCTGCGGCGTGATGTCCGGGCGCAGCGCGACCACCTGACCGGTGCTAGGCTCGACGAACCGGATGGCCGCCGCGCGCCCCGCGCCCCCGAGCCCGAGCGCGAGCACCTCTTCATACTCGAACGCCGGCGTGATGACGCGCGCGAACCCCCACCGCTCGAACACCTCGAGCAGCGTCTCCGCGATGCGCCGCCGCGCCGCCGCCGCCCGCGGCGCGAAGTCACGCATGCCCGCGGGTAGGGCTGTCTTGACAGGGGACCGCTCGCTGCCGCTCGCGATCCCCGGTCCCCCTCGCTCCGCGCGGCGAAGCCGCGCTGCGCTCGCGTTTACGAGCGAAGTTTTTCTCATGACTGGTTTGGCAAAAACGCTCGCGCAGCGCGAACGACGCTTTCCTTATTTCACGGCGTTCTTGACGATTCCGTCCTTGAGGAAGCCGATGAAGACCTCGGCGAGCTCGATGGCGACCTTCTCCTGCGCTTCGCGCGTCGACGCGCCGAGGTGCGGGCTCGCGATGAAGCTCTCGTGCTGGAAGAGCGGCGACGGCTCGGGCGGCTCCTTGCCGAAGACGTCGAGCGCGGCGCCGGCGAGCTGGCCCAATTGCAGCGCCACGAGGACGGCGTTCTCGTCGACGATGCCGCCGCGCGCACAGTTGATGAGGTACGCGCCCTTCTTCATCTTGCCGAAGGTGTCGGCGTTGAAGAGGTTCTTCGTGCCGTCGGTGAGCGGGACGTGCAGCGTCACGAAGTCCGACTTCGCGATCACCTCGTCGAGCGAGACGAGCTTCACGCCGGCCGGCAGCGTCTGCGGCGGCAACGGGTCGTAGCCGATGACGTTCATCTTGAGCCCAACGCCGCGCTCGGCGGCGTTGCGACCGATGTTGCCGAGGCCCACGACGCCCAGCGTCTTGCCCGCGATCTCGGCGCCCATGAACGCCTTCTTCTCCCAGACGCCCCGCCGCATGCTCTCGGCCGCCTGGGGAATCTTGCGCGCGAGCGCGAACATGAGCCCGATCGCGAGCTCGGCAGCCGCGGCCGCGTTGCCTTGCGGCGTGTTGATGACGAGGATGCCCTTCTCAATGGCGGCCTTGACGTCGATGTTGTCGACGCCAACTCCGGCGCGGCCGATGATCTTGAGCTTGCCGGGGTTGGCCAGCACGGCCGCCGTCACCTTCGACGCCGAGCGCACGCCGAGGCCGTGATACTGGCCCACGCAGGACGCCAGCTCCTCGGGCTTCATGCCCGTCTTCACGTCGACCGAGAAGCCCGCTCCGCTCAGCAGGTCGACGGCCTTCTTGGACATGTCATCGGCGATGAGGACTTTGATGGGCTCGGACATGGTGAGCGGCTCCTTCTTTCGGATGATGTGGTGGTGGCGCGTCGGTCAGGCGCGGGTTCCCGCGAAAGTGGCCTGCGCCGCGGCGACGCCCGCGCCCGGACGAACGCCGTAGCCCAGGTCCGAGAGGGTCATCTCGAGGCCCGAGATCGCCGTGATGATGTCGAACTCGCTGACATAGCCGATGTGGGCGACGCGCACGATCTTGCCCTTGAGGTGATCCTGGCCGCCCGCGATCGTGATGCCGTAGCGCGTGCGCATCTGCTTGATGATGGCCGAGCCGTCGATGCCGGAGGGCACGCGGATGCCCGTCACCGAGTTCGCGGGCGAGGACGACAGCAGGTCGAGCCCGAGCCCGCCCGCCGCGGCGCGCGTCGCCTTGGCGAGGCGCTCGTGGCGATTGAACACGCCCTCGAGCGTCTCCTCTTTGAGCATGCGCAGCGATTCGCGCAGGCCCACGATGAGCGACACGGCCGGCGTGAACGAGGCGTCGCCTTTGTCCTGGTTCTTCCGCTCGCGCCCGAGATCCGTATAGAAGCGCGGCAGGTTCGCGCGCTCGTTCGCCTTCCAGCCCTTGTCCGACACCGAGACGATCGCGAGCCCGGGCGGCAGCATGAGCGCCTTCTGCGAGCCGCACACCGTGACGTCGAAGCCCCACTCGTCGACGGGGACCTCGTAGACGCCAATGGCCGTGATGGCGTCGACGCAGATGATCGTGTCCGGCTTCGTCTTCACGATCTTCGCGACGGCCTGCACGTCGTGAATCGTCGCCGTCGAGGTCTCACACGCCGTAGCGTAGACAGCGCGAATGTCGCGCGACTTCTCGAGCGCGGCGGCGACGGCTTGCGGGTCGACGCCCTTGCCCCACTCGACGTCGAGGAACACGCACTCGACGCCGAAGGCTTGGCAGATGCGACCCCAGCGCTCGCCGAACTTCCCGCCGCGGATGACGAGCGCCTTGTCGCCGGCGCGCAGGAAGTTCGCGACGGCCGCCTCCATGCCCACCGTGCCCGAGCCCGTGAGCAGGAGCGGCAGCTGCTTGGTCTGGAACAGCCAGCGCAGGCTGTCTTGCACCTCCCGCAGGCACTCCGTGAACACGGGCGACCGGTGATAGAGGACGGGCCGCGCCATGGCGAGCAGCACCCGTTCGGGCACGGGAGTCGGTCCGGCCGTGAGGAGATATTCTTTCATGGAGACGTGCTGAGATGCGCCCGCGAGGCCGTGTTTTATTACATATTTGGGTGCAGGCCAACCATCGATTCGACTAAAACCGACGCTCACTGCCACCTCTCACATGGCCGTTTGACATGTCCCTCGCCCAGTTCGCCGACGTCAGCTTCGCCTATCCGGGCAACGAGATCCTCACGGGGGCCTCGCTGCTCATCAAGCCGGGTGACCGGCTGGCCCTCGTGGGACCGAACGGCACGGGCAAGTCCACGGCGCTGCGCCTGCTCGCGGGCGATCTCGAGGCCGACGCCGGCGACGTGCGCATGCTCGGGCGCTCGAGCGTCGCGTATCTGCGTCAGTCGCAGGAGTTCACGGGCGCCGGCACGCTGCTCGACGCACTGCTCGAGCCCTTCGCGCACGTCCAGCACATGCACGAGGAGCTCACCGGGCTCGAGGCGCGCCTCGCGGCCGGCGCCACCGACGCGGACGTGGCGCGCTACGGCGAGCTGCAGGAGCGCTACCAGCGCGAGGGCGGCTACGACCTCGAGTCGCGCGTACGCCGCCTCACCTCGGACGTGGGCTTTTCCGAGAGCGATCTCGGCCGCGGCGTCGAGACGCTGTCGGGCGGCGAGCGGGGTCGCCTCGAGCTCGCCAAGGTGCTCGTACGCCAGCCAGATCTCCTGCTGCTCGACGAGCCGACGAACCACCTCGATCTCGCCGCCATTGAGCGCCTCGAGACCTTCCTCTCGGAGTACCCGGGCGCCTTCGTCATGGTCTCGCACGACCGCGCCTTCATCCGCGCGGTCTGCCGCGAGATCGTCGAACTCGAGTACGGCAAGCTCGTGCGCTACCCGATGGGCTGGGACAAGTACGTCGTCGAGCGCGACGCCCGCATGGAGCTCCAGCGCGCCGCCTTCGAGCGCCAGAAGGAGCACGTAGACAAGACCGAGGACTTCATCCGCCGCAACCTCGCGGGCCAGAAGACCAAGCAGGCGCAGAGCCGGCGCAAGATGCTCGAGAAGCTCGAGCGCCTCGAGCGGCCGGACGACCAGTGGCAGCACGCCGGCAAGATCGGCCTCTCTTTCCAGACCGGCGGCGACCTCGGCAGCAAGGAGACCATCCGCGCGCCCAAGCTCGACGTCGGCTACACGGCGTCGGACGGTACCGTCACGACGATCCTTCGCGACGTCTCCGCCAACATCTACCGCGGCGACAAGGTCGGCGTCGTGGGCCCGAACGGCGGCGGCAAGTCGACGCTCCTCAAGACGCTCATCGGCGAGCTGCCGCCGCTCGTGGGAAAGGTCGAGCTGGGCACGGGCGTGCGCGTCGGCTACTTCGATCAGAAGCTGGGGACTCTAGACGAGTCGCTCACGCTCGAGAACGAGATCCGCTCGGTGCGAGCAGACCTGTCGCCCGAGGCCGTGCGCAACTACCTCGCGAAGTTCCGCTTCTTTGGGGACGACCCGTTCCGCCTCGTGAGGGGTTTGTCCGGGGGCGAGCGCAGCCGGCTCGCCATGGCGAAGATCGTGCTCTTTCCGCGCAACGTGCTCGTCCTCGACGAGCCAACCAACCACCTCGACATCCCGGCACGTGAGACGCTCGAGGACGCGCTCGACGACTACGAGGGCACGCTGCTCGTCGTGAGCCACGATCGCTACTTCCTCGATCGCGTGTGCACGCGCCTCCTCGTCATCGAAGGCGACCGCGTCGAGGCGCACCTCGGCAACTACAGCGACTGGCGCCGCCGCGTCCGCGAGCCCGCCGCGCCCGCGCCGGCGCCGCGGCCGCGCGAACCGGAGACGCCCAAGCCGGCAGCCGCCCCACCGGCCAAGGAGCGCACGGCCGGCAAGGAACGCGACCGCGAGCTGCGCCGGCTCGAGAAGCGCGTCGAGACGTTGGAGGGAGATGTAGGTAAGGTCGAGGCGGAGCTCGCGGGGGTCCGCGCGGAGCTCGCCGGCGATCACGCGGGCGACTGGCAGAAGCTCCACCAGCTGGCCGATCGCGAGCGCGAGCTCGACGCGCTGCTCGCGCTCCGCATGCGCGAGTGGGAAGCCGCCGGCACGGCCCTGGCCAGGGCCCGCGCCGCGGTCTGAGCGGCGCTTGTTCACCAGTATGATTCGTCGGCCCAAGACGTACATCAAGGCCCTCTTGCACCCTCCGATTTGATCCCTCGGGGGAACTTTGCCTCTCCGGAATGGGGACTCATAATAGAGGCATAGCTTCATCTTCGGTCGGAGGGTCACGGATGCGCTTCGCTGGTTTCGGGATTTGCGCGGTCGCGGTTGCCGTCTCGGCGAACGCCTGCGCAGGTCGCCACGCGATGCCCGTGACGGCGGCCGCGGCCGGCGCCCAGCTCTCGGGCGTGTGGGACGGCATCAACCGCACGACGATTGACGCGGGCATCGGCGCCGGCGACACACGCATCGAGAAGCAGGAGTGGCACCTCACCCAGGAGGGCGACGCCATCGCCGGCTACTACATCGCCGCGCTGACGTTCGTGTCGGGTGACGGCCGTCCCTACGTGTGCAGCCGCCAGCCACAGTTCTCGACGATGCAACGCTTCGACGTGTCGGGCCGCGTGCGCGCCGGCGCCATCGAGATCGAAGAGGTCACGCAGCGGGCCGCGCAGAGCCGCTGCGATCCCGGCGCGCGCCGCCTCTCGCGTTACAGCGGCCAGCTCAGGGGCGACGTCCTCACCCTCGTGAGCGACGGGCTCCGGCAGACGCTGTATCGGAACCGCGCGCCCGGTCAGGGCGACGACGCGACGCCGGCGCCCGCGCTCGCGACCGCGGCCCCTGAGTCGCCGTTCCCGGCGCTCACCGACGGGCAGGCGGCGCTGCAGTCGCAACAACCCGTCGACGTGAGCGGCCTCTGGGTCTGGGAGCACCGCGGGATGGCGCCCGGCGGCGACGACAAGCAAGAGCGCGAGGAGTGGCACGTCACTCAAGACGGCGCGCGCCTGTCCGGGTACTACGATCGCGTCGTGCGCCAGGTGTCCGTCGACGGTCACGCCTACCGCTGCAGCATGTCCCTCGATTTCCAGATCTCGACGCGCTACCAGATCTCGGGTGAGGTGCGAGGGACCGAGCTCGTCATCTACGAGAACTCGTTCGAGGTGCTCGATCCCTCGTCGTGCGACAACGGCAAGCGGCGCCTCGACGCCTACGAGGGCCAGGCCTCGGCCGACGAACTGCGCCTCGTGTGGGGCGTCGGCGGCCAAGTCCTCCGCCGCGCGCACCCCGACGTGCCGACGCAGCGATTCTGATCTGCGCTCGCCGGGTTACTTGAGCTCGGCGTCAATGGCCGTCTTGAAGGCGTCGACGGGCTGCGCTCCCACGAGGATGTGGCCGTTGATGAAGAAGGTCGGCGTGCCCGTCGCGCCGACGGCGGCGCCCTCTTTCGCCTCGCGGTCGACGCGGTCCTTGAACTTGCCGCTGTCGAGCGCAGCCTTGAACTTGGCCATGTTGAGGCCGAGATCCTCGGCGTACTTGTCGAGGTTGGGGCGATCGAGCGCCTGCTGGTTCGCGAAGAGCTTGTCGTGCATCTCCCAGAACTTGCCCTGCTCGTTCGCGGCCAGGGCCGCCTCGGCCGCGAGGTGGGCCTTGTCGTGGAACGGCAGCGGCATTTGCTTGAAGGCGACCCGGATCCGGCCCTTGTAGTCGGTCTCGATCTGCTTGAGCGTCGGCACGGCGCGCGAGCAGAACGGACACTGGAAGTCGCTGAACGCCACGAGCGTGACCTTGGCCGACGACGGGCCCATCGTGGGCGCGTCGCCGATCTTGACGTCCTGCTTCGCGGACGGCGCGGGCGCCTCGGCCGTTGTCGGCGCCGGCGCCGCGGAAGCCGCCTCGGTCATGAGCTTGTCGTAGACATCCTTGAGGGGCGTGCCCTTCTTGAGCAGCTCGTCGGCCTTCTTGATCTGGCCGTCTATGATGGTCTCGAAGGCCGACGACGGCTGCGCGCCGACGAGTTGGTTCCCGTTGATGAAGAACGTCGGCGTGCCGTTCGCCCCCGCTGCGGTACCGATCTTGGAGTCCTCCGCCACCTCAGCCTTGATCTTGGGATCGTCCCAGTCCTTCTTGAAGCGCGCCATGTTGAGGCCCGCGGCCTCGGCGTATTTCTCGATGTCGCCGCGCGCGAGCGCCGTGTTGTTCTCGTACATCTTGTCGTGCAGCACCCAGGCCTTGTCGGGACTCTGGCGCGCGGCGGCCTGGAAAGCCGTGGCGGCGTCCATGGCGTGATCGTGAAACGGCAAGGGCTGGTTCATCCAGACGAGCGAGACGTCCTTGCCGTATTTGTCGAGCAGGCCCTTCACGGTGGGCTCGGCGCGCTTGCAGAACGGGCACTGGAAGTCGCTGAACTCGACGATCGTGACCTTCGTGGCCTTCTGCCCGCGACGCAGATCGTGAGAGAATGGCGTGATCTTCTTCGGCCCCGCGGGCGGCTCCGCCGACGGCGCCTTGGCGCCCGCGGCCGGCTTCTGCTTCTCGTCGATCGCGGCCAGGATCTCCGGGAGGCCCTTGCCCTGCTTCGCCATGTCGATGGCGAGCTTCGCCATGTTGGGGCTGCGCGGGCAGTTCGGATCCTTCTTGAGGCAGCCGGCGATCTTGCCCATGCCGCACCCGCACTCGCAGTCGCGCTCGTTGAGCGCCTGCAGCGCCGTGACTTTCTGCGCCTCACTGAGACCAGCGAAGCTCACCGTCGTCACCGACGTGAGGTCGGATTCCTTGGTCCAGCCCGCGGGGAACTCGCCCTGGCTCTTGTAGATCTTGTCGGGCAGCTTGGTGCCGGCAGGCACGGCGGCGTTGTCGGCGGCGACCTTTTCGTCCGAGCGGCCGGAGTCAGTGTGCCCGCCGCCCGCGGTCTTCTGTCCAACGATGTAGCCGATCGCGAGCCCGGTGATGAGTGGCCAGAGCGTGGCGCCCCAAGCGAGGCGCGAAGGTTCGGGAGAGTTCGCCATGGCGCGCGTTATACCATCGTGGCAGGGGCTTTGCCCCTACCCACAGTCCTCGAGGAGGACCTCGGGCCACGGGCCAACATGACCTTCCGGAGCCTCACGTCTCCGTCGTCCGCGACCGCATCGAGAATGACTCGAAACTCCCGACCGGCCTGGTCGCGATCCTGGTCGCGAACGTGACCTCCTGTCGTGGTCAACTCCGTTGCGCTCTCAAGCTCTCGTCGAGCGCCGAGAGGCAGCCGAGGCCTCGAAGTCTCGATCGCGATGGATCACCTCGACTCTCCGCGACCGAGGGGCCTTCATTCCGACTATTCCTCGTCGTCCGCGTCTTCCTCGTGCTTGGAGCGGCGGCTCGACGGGGGATCGAAGTCGAGCTCGCCGGCGAACATCTCGTCGATGATCTCGTAACCGGAGTCGAAGTACGGGTCGCGGCGGAGCTCCTCGCGCTCGAACTCCTCGAAGGTCTGATAAATCTTCTGGTCGGCGGAGCGGCTCATGGTCTTTCTCCTTGAAAGGGGCTTTTGCGGGTGAACAACCGACATGTAGGTATAGGGAATACCTTCCGCTACATGCGGTCAAATTTTTGAGCTGATTTTTCGCTCTTGACCGCGGGGCCGCCGCGGTTGAACCCTGCGCCGGATGCGTGTTAGCT
This sequence comes from Polyangia bacterium, assembly GCA_035939455.1. Classification (GTDB taxonomy): domain Bacteria; phylum Myxococcota_A; class Polyangia; order Fen-1088; family Fen-1088; genus DASZFV01. The sequence goes on along the minus strand of DASZFV010000342.1, from coordinate 1,395 downwards.
ACCTGCGGGACGCCTCATGGGACGGGTGATCGCGGTCGCAAATCAGAAAGGCGGCGTGGGCAAGACCACGACGGCGGTGAACCTCGCCGCGTCGCTCGCGGCCGCCGAAAAGCGCGTCCTGCTCGTAGACATCGATCCGCAGGGCAACGCCAGCTCGGGCCTCGGCCACACGCGCGGCGAGCGCGGCACGCCCAGCGTCTACGACCTGCTCATCGGCGCCCGCACGCTCGAGGAGGTCACGCTCAAGACGGAGCTTGGGCCCCTCGACCTCGTGCCGGCCAACGCCGACCTCGCGGGCGCCGAGATCGAGCTCGTGGGGCTCCCGAACCGCGAGCTACGCCTGCGGGGCCCGCTGCGCGAGGCAGCGGCCCGATACGACCACGTCATCGTCGACACGCCGCCTTCACTCGGTCTACTCACACTGAACGCGCTCGCGGCCGCCGACGCCGTACTCGTGCCCCTCCAGTGCGAGTACTACGCGCTCGAGGGCCTATCCGACCTCCAGAACACGATCCAGCTCGTCGGGCAATCGCTCAACCCGGGGCTCATGATCGAGGGAATCGTGCTGTGCATGGTTGACCCGCGCCAGAACCTCACCGAGCAGGTCGCGAACGAGGTGCGGACGCACTTTCCCGGCAAGGTCTACGCCACCACGGTGCCGCGCAACGTGCGCCTGTCGGAAGCGCCGTCCTTCGGCAAGCCCATCATCCTCTACGACATCGCGTCGAAGGGCGCGAAGAGCTATCTCGAGCTGGCCCGCGAGTTCCTGGCGCGCACCGCCGCCCGCGAGGCGGTCGCGGGCGAGACGGCTGGCGCGGCTTCACGATGAGCGCGCCCAAACGCCAAGCACTCGGACGCGGCTTGGCGGCGCTCATCCCGGGCGCCAAGCCGCCCGAGGCGCCCGCCGCGGCGCGGGGCCATTCCGACGCTCAGGGCGGCCTTCGCACGATCGCGATCGAGGACATCCACCCCTCGGCGGGCCAGCCGCGCAAGCAATTCGACGACGCGCGCCTCGACGAGCTCGCGGCCTCAATCGAGAAGCAGGGGATCATCCAGCCACTCGTCGTGCGCCTGCGCGACGGCGGCGGGTACGAGCTCATCGCAGGCGAGCGGCGCTGGCGCGCGGCGCAACGCGCCGGGATGCACGAGGTGCCCGCCGTCGTGCGCGACGTCGCCGAGAAGCGCGCCTTCGAGATGGCGCTCGTCGAGAACCTCCAGCGCCAGGACCTGAACCCCATCGAGGAAGCGCAAGGCTTCGAGCGGCTCATCGACGAGTTCGGCTACACTCAAGAGGCGCTGGCTGCGCGCGTGGGCAAGGATCGCAGCACGGTCGCGAACGAGGTGCGGACGCACTTTCCCGGCAAGGTCTACGCCACCACGGTGCCGCGCAACGTG
>DASZFV010000341.1:0-5100 GCA_035939455.1 Polyangia bacterium | reverse complement strand
CGTCCCCGGCACGACCGGTACGCCGGCGGCCTGCGCGATCTTCCGCGCCGAGACCTTGTCGCCGAGGGCCTCGATGGCCTCGGGCGTGGGTCCGATGAAGACGATCCCGGCCTCGCGGCACTTGCGCGCGAAGGAGGCCCGCTCGGACAGCAAGCCGTAGCCGGGGTGGATGGCGTCGATCTCGTGGCGCTTCGCGAGCTCGACGATCTCGTCCTCGGCGAGGTAGGCCGCCACGGGCTCGAGGCCCTTGCCCACGAGGTAAGCCTCGTCAGCCTTGTAGCGGTGCAAGTGGACGCGATCCTCCTCCGAGAAGATCGCGACAGTTCGGAAGCCGAGCTCGGTGGAGGCGCGAAACACCCGCACGGCGATCTCGCCCCGGTTGGCGCACATGATGCGCTTGAACGGAAGAATCGCCATAGTGAACCGTGCAGAAGTACCATCTTCCCGGGCGACGTGGGAAGAGCACAGAGTTCCGAAAACGACGCGCGCGCGGCCCTCGCCCCCGGTTCGTCCGCCCTTCCGTCCGGCCCGTGGGGCGAGCGCCAAACGTGGTGGACGGGCGCGGCGCTCGTCGCGCTCGCGACGGCCCTTCGCCTCGCCTGGGTCCTGACCGTCCCCACCGTGCCGGTGAGCGACTTCGCGATGTACCGCGAGTCGGCGAATTACCTCTCCGAGTTCGGCCACCTCGACCACGGCTTCATCTACATGCCGGGCTTCGTCGCCCTGCTGGCCTGGATCAAGGACCTCGGTGGCGATCTCCTCGCCCAGAAGATGCCGGGCGTAGTTTTCGGCGGGCTCGGGGCCGCGGGGCTCTACGTGCTCGCCGTCCAGGCCTTCGAGAGCCGGCGCGTCGCGATCGTCGCGACGCTCGGCTATGCGCTGTGGCCCGCGGGCATCGCCATGGCGAGCGTCGTCGGCACCGACATACCCGCCGCGGCCCTGCTCGTCGTCGCGCTCGCCGTGTTGGCGGCGCTGGCGCCGGGGCGCCCCTGGACCGCGGCCGTTGCGTTCGGCGTCGTCATGGGGCTCGCGGCGTGGATTCGCGCGGTCGCCTTGCCGCTCACGGCGCTGTCGCTCGGCTACTGGCTCGCGCGCCGGACGCGCTGGCCCGCGGCGCTCGCGCTCACGGGCGTCGCCGTAGCCGCGACGCTGCTCGTGCTCTCGCCGTGGGCCCTCCACCACGCGCGTGAGTCCGGCCAGGTATATTTCACCGACGACCACGGCGGCGTCACGGCGCTCATCGGAGCCAACCCGAACTCCGAGGGCACGTACACGCGCGCCCTCAATCAGATGTTCCACGAGCTCACCGGGCACGGCGTGCTCGACGAGCCACACCACGAGATCGACCGGGCGGCCTATGCGCTCGCGAAGGACTGGACGCGCTTCGAGCCGGCCTACGCCCTCGGGTTGGCGACGAAGCGCGCCGAGCGTCTCTTCGACGCCGAGCGCTACCTTCTCTACTGGTCCGTCCTTCGGCCCGGCGTTCTCGTGGGCGCGCCCGCCGCCTGGTTCGCGGCGCGCCGAGACACCATCTGCGCCGCCGTCGACGCGTTCGGCGCCGCGCTGGGCGCGCTCGCGCTCGCCGGCGTCGTGCTCGCGGCGGCGCGCCGGCGCTGGCCCGCGCTCGCGCTCGTGCCCTTCCAGCTCGCGCTCGCCGCCACCTACGTGATCTTCTTCGCCGAGCCCCGCTATCGGCTGCCCATCGAGCTCCTCGCTCTCCCGTTCGCGGCGCTCGCGCTCCTGGAGCTCGGCGCGCTCGCCGTGGCGGTCGCGCGCAGGTCCTGGCGCCCGGCGCGCGCGGCGGCGGGCCCGCTCGCCCTCGCGACCGTCGTCGTCACCTTCGGCGCCTGGGCGTGGCCGGCGCTGGGCGCGGGTGGCGCTGCGCTCCGCGTCCGGCACCGCTGGGCCGTCGACCTTTGGCGCGTCGACGGCGCCGGCCGCCTCGCGAAGTGGCGCTCGGCCGGCGCGGGGGGCCCCGCTTCGCTCGTCGAGGGTGGACCAGGCGGCGTGCGTCTGGGCGTGGGCGACTCGGGCACGCGCGCGGCGACGGTCGACGTCGCTCTCGGCGGGGACGCGCTCGGGCCGGGCACCTGGGTGCTCGCGCTCGACGCGACCGCTTCGGCGCCGGCGCGCCTTCGCCTCGCGACGACGAGCGAGGCGCTCATCGCCGACGTCACCGTGCCCGCCGGCTTGCCCCTGCCCATCGTCGCCGCCATCGCACACCGCGGCGGCCCGCTTCGTCTCGTCGTCACCGTCACGAGCGACCCCGGCGCGACGGTCCTCCTCGCCGGCGCGCGTCTCGACCGCGAGGCCGTGCCCGATCCGACTCCGCCGGGCTCGTGATATGTCGAGGTTCCGTCATCATCCCGCATCTCTCCGGCCTCACCGACGAAGATCTGGACGCGCTCGTCGACTAATCCATCAAGCCCCGAACAGTCCGAGGAAGCGCTCGAGCTCGGCCGCCGTTTCGAGGCCCGCGGGAAGCGGCGGCCGTGTCGCGCCGGCGCCGATGCAGATGAGGGTTTGCTCGAGCGGGTTGTGGTCGTGGACGCGGCTCACGACGGGCGGGGCGCCCAGAGACAGCGCGGCGCTCGCCGCCTGCGCGAGCGCGTGCAGCGGCAGGTACAGCGGCCCGAGCCAGTCGTGCTGGCGCGTGTGGGCGAGCTCGTGCGCGAGCGTCAGGCGCGCGCGCAGCTCCGGGCCGTCGAGCATGCCCGGGCGCGCGAGGATGGCGTGGCCCAGCGTGACCGCACCCACCCAGTCGAGCCCGAGGCCCGGGCGAATGGCGTACAGCCAGGCGCGCGCCGCGGGCCCGCCGACCCGCCGCGGGCGGCCGCCGCTCACGACGATGCCCGCGAGGTGACCGACGAGATTCGTGGGCAGCGTCCAGAGTGCGCGCAGCGCGCGCGCGGCGGCGGCGCGGCGGCGCGGACGGGGCCAACGGACGCGCGCTGTGAGCAAGGGACGAGGCTAGCGGTCGCGGGCGAGGGTGAGCGCGTCGATGCGGGCGAGCTCTTCCTTGGTGAAGTCGAGCTTGGAGAGCGCGCCGACGTTCTGCTCGACCTGCTCGGGGCGCGAGGCGCCCATGACCACCGAGGTCATGCCCTCGTGCCGCAAGGTCCAGGCCACCGTCATCTGCGCGAGCGACTGGCCGCGCTCGCGCGCGACGCCGTTCAGGCCCTGGAGGATGCGCTTACGCTCGTCCTTCGACCTCGAGGCCACCCAGTCGTGGGCCCACTCGCGCGCGGGCCGTGAGTCGGCCGGCACGTCGCCGTCCTGGTACTTCGCGCCCGACAGCAGCCCCGAGGCGAGCGGACAGAAGGCGATGACGCCCACGCCCGCGCGGTCCGTGTGCGGCAGCAGGTTCTTCTCGACCGTGCGCCCCAGCATGTTGTAGTAGGGCTGGTGGATCGTGATGGGCGCGAAGCGCTCGCGCGCCACGACCTCGAGCGCCGCCTGCGTCTGCGCGCCCGTGTAGCTCGAGATGCCCACGTAGAGCGCCTTGCCCTGCTCGACGAGCGTGTCGAGCGCGCCCATCGTCTCCTCGAGCGGCGTCCCTGGATCGGGCCGGTGCGAGTAGAAGATGTCAAAGTACTCGAGGCCCGTGCGCTTGAGCGACTGATCGCAGCTCGCGATCATGTACTTGCGCGAGCCCCACTCGCCGTAGGGGCCGGGCCACATGCGGTAGCCCGCCTTGCTCGAGATGATGAGCTCGTCGCGCGGCATGTCCTTGACGACGCGGCCGCACACGAGCTCGGCGTTGCCGGCCGGCGCGCCGTAGTTGTTCGCGAGGTCGAAGTGCGTGATGCCGAGGTCGAACGCCCGGTACATGCACCGCTTGGCGACGTCGCCGTCGCGCGTGCCGCCGTACGTCTCCCACGCCCCCAGCGAGACGGCGGGCAACATGAGCCCGCTCTTTCCCGTGCGGCGGTATTGCATCTTCGAGTAACGGTCCGTGGAGAAGGTCTGGGTCATGACTGCTTCGTTTATACTACTCCGCGATCCGGACTCGCAGTAGTTTGCGCACGAGCGTCGCGGGGAGCCCATTTGCCGGGTCGAAGTGCAGCGACGACTTCGTCTGGTCGTGGTGTTTCAGCTCCGCACGCATCGTCCCGAGCGTTCTACCGCTGAATGGGAAGTAGGAGCAGCCGCCCTTCGTCGCAGCGAAGCCCGCCACGATTTTTCCACCGAGGCGGAACGCCGGCATCGAGTAGCTGATGCATTCTTCCGCATCGGGAAGGATCGCGCGGATCGTCTGCCGCAACTTTTGCAACGCGGCACGCTTTCCTGGCTCGACGCCCGCCAGATATTCGTCGATGTGCGCGGGTCTATTCTTTGGTTTCATTGTGTACTCTCCCGTTCGCCAGTCTACCGGAGGACGTCGCGCTCCCCCAGGGCGCCGAGGAGATCGACGGCGCGGGCCGGACGCTGATGCCGGGTTTGATTGATGCCCATGGGCACGCGCGGGCGCTGGGCGAGCAGCTGGTGTTCGCTATCGGGTGAATCTCGACCGACGGCAAGCGCCGCCGAGCGGGTGTCCGTCCGAGCAGATTCGAGGCGCTTCAGGGATTGTTCTGGAGGAGGCTCTCGGTCAGGTGCGCGCCGAGACTCTGAATCTGCGGAATGTTCTCCATGTCGGCAGGCTGGGAACCGGTGCCAACGAAAACGATGTAGGTCACCCCTCCACCAACGCCTCCGGTGGCCGGACTCGGCGGGATGCCGAGACCGTTCGCCGTTCGAACAGAGGCCTCTCCGATAATGTTCGTTGGCCCCTGGTCGCCGAAGACCCCGAACTCAAGCTGGTTATTATAAATGACCGCGATGATGTTGCCGCCGTTCGTTTGGTCAAGCCCTGGAAATACCACGTCCTGCGGTATGACGACATACGGTGTGTTCTCAGACGCCAGTTCCTTGCCGTTCACATTCGAGGCGCTGTTCGGACCGGAGAAAGACGTTTGATTTTGGTAGCAACAGTCCATGTCCGCGCCGGTGCCGGGGCAATGCGTGGTCATGAGGCCATCGCAGTCGATGTCCATATCTGCCGTGAAGTAGATGGCACCGCCGATGTTGCCAGCTCCGCCTTTCAAACTGCAAATGCTG
>DASZFV010000340.1:0-2044 GCA_035939455.1 Polyangia bacterium | reverse complement strand
ACGTCGGCCAACGCGCTGTCGGGAGTCGTGGGGATCTATTTTTGCATTAAGGGGCGGCCCCTGTGGGCGTCCTACTCGTTCCTCGCGGGCTACGCGGCAGACGTCTTCGACGGGCTCGTGGCGCGCCTGACGCGCTCGGGGAACCGCTTCGGCTCCGAGTTCGACACGGCGGCCGACTTCGTGGCGCAGGCTCTGGCGCCGGCCTTCGTCGTGTACACCCTCTACGAGCAGTCGGCCACGCGCCTCGGCGTGAGCGCGGGGGTCGCCGATGGCATCGGGTTGCTGCTCGCGGCCGTTCTCGTGCTCGCGGCGACGATTCGTCAGGCCCGCAACACCGTTCGCCCCGTGGCGGTCCCCTTCGCGTGGGTGGGTCTGCCGCGCAACGTTGCGTCGTTCGTGCTGCTCGGCTTCGCGAACTCGGTGTTCTTCAGCCGGTTGCCCGGGGGCCTGTGGCTGGGGCTCCCGCTCGTCGCTTTGGTCGCCGCGGGCGAGCTGTCGAGCTTACCTTTCATGAGCCACCACGGGCGCAAGCAGGTCTGGCACGCGAAGGTGCTCCTCATCGGCTTCCTCACGACGACGCCGCTGGCGGTGTTCATCTGCCCGCGCTTCGCCTGGGACGTCGTGTTCTTCTGGACCGCCGGCTACGCGGCGGGCTCCTGGACGGTCATGACGCCGGAGGAGCGCCGGCAGGTGCGCGACGCCGTCGCGGCGGCGGACGCCAAGCTCGTCGTCGACGAGACGGCGTACATCCGCGCGCAGGAACGGTCACGCGTCGGAGCGCCGCAAGCGCCTCGAACCGCCGCGGGGGAGCAAGCGCGCTGAAGACCGTCACGGGCAACACGACGGGCCTCAAGCCGAGTCAGATGCACGCGCTCGAGCGCGTGTACCGGCGGCGGTTGCAGCCGGCCGAGGTCGCGTCCCCCGAGCTCGCGGCGTACCTGTGCACGTTGTCGCGCGAGATCGAGCGCCAGGTGGGGCTCCTCGTGGGGCGCCGCGGCGACATCGAGCACGTCTTCGTGGGCGACGCCTCGAAGCTGACGCTCCCCGAGATCGGCCGCATCCGCGCCGGCCGAGGTCGCTTCCGTGGTTTGCGGCTCGTCCACACGCACCTGCGCAACGAGCCGCTCACGCGCGACGACCTCGTCGATCTCGCGCTGCTCCGCCTCGATCTCGTGGCCGCCATCGGCGTCCAGCCCGACGGGCGGCCCGCCGATCTCCACGCGGCGCACCTGCTGCCGCCCGTGCCGGGACAGCGCACGGAGCCGTGGCGCATCTTGGCCACGGCGCCTTTTCACCGCAGCACGCTCGACGCCGCGGCGCTCGTCGCGGCCCTGGAAGAAGAGTTCGAGCGCGTCGCCCCCGCGGCGCGCGTGACCGACGCGCGCGATCGCGCGCTGCTTGTCGTCGTCGATGTCGGGAAGCGACGGGGAGCTGATCGCGTGGGCGAGCGAGGGCTTCGCCCGCGCGAGCCCTTCGCGGGGGCGCACGGGGACCCGACCAGGGTCCCCGAGTTGAAAGAGCTTTGCTCCACGGCCGGCGTGGGCGTCATGGGCGTCCTTGAGCAGCGGCGGCACGAGGTGGACCCCAAGTACCTCGTCGGGCGCGGCAAGCTCGAGGAGATCCTCATCCGCGCCATGCAGGTCGACGCCAACGTGCTGATCTTCGATCCGGATCTCACGCCCGGCCAGGCGCACGCCATCGCCGACTTCACCGATCTCAAGGTCATCGACCGGACGATGTTGATCCTGGACATCTTCGCGCAACGCGCGAAGAGCCGCGACGGCAAGCTTCAGGTCGAGCTCGCGCAGCTCCGCTACCGCTTGCCCCGCCTGCACGAGAAGAACACCCTGATGAGCCGCCTCACGGGCGGCATCGGCGGGCGCGGGCCCGGCGAGACGAAGCTCGAGGAGAACCGCCGGCGCGCGCGCGAGCGCATTCACCGCCTCGAGAAGGAGATCGACCGCTTCGGCGAGCAGCGCGCGGGCCGCCGCGCGGCGCGCGCGCCGCGGTCTGCCCATCGTGGCCATCGTCGGATATACGAACG
>DASZFV010000339.1:0-7215 GCA_035939455.1 Polyangia bacterium | reverse complement strand
GGCGCGCACTGAGTGGGAGGTGCTCGAGCGGCGCGGCGCGACGGCGCTCGTCGTCGCGCGGTTACACGCTGGGCGCGCGCACCAGGTGCGCGCCCACCTGGCGGCGGCCGGCTTTCCCATCGTGGGCGACGACGTCTACGGAGACGCCGCCATCTGCCCGGCCGCGGGCGCGCCGTCCGGCCTGCGCCTGCACGCGCACACGATCGCGCTGCCGCACCCGCTGACGGGCACGCCGCTTTTCATCGAGGCGCCGCCGCCGCCCTGGGCCATACTTCGCGCGTGAAGCGCGCCGTCGTCCTGCAGCACACGCCCGCCGAGGGACCCGCCCGCGTCGCCGAGCTGCTCGCCGAGCGCAACGTCGCTCTCGACGTGCGGCAGGTCTATCGCGGAGACGCCGTGCCCGAGCGCGTCGGCCAGGACGAGATGCTCGTCGTCATGGGCGGGCCCATGGGCGTCGCCGACGTCCTCGATCCCCGATATCCATTTTTGGCGAGGGAGATCATCCTGCTGCGCGAGGCGATCGCGCGCGATCGTCCCGCGCTCGGGATCTGCCTGGGCGCGCAGCTCCTCGCGGCCGCGGCTGGTGCGCGTGTCTACCCGAACACGCGTCGGGCGGCCGACGGCGCCGTCGTGTTCGCGCGCGAGGTGGGGTGGGGCTTCGTCGACTTCGCGCCCGCGCGGGCGGGGCACGAGCCCGCGCTCGCGGGCCTGCCCGCCCGGCAGATGGTGCTGCATTGGCACGGCGACACGTTCGATCTGCCGCGCGGCGCCGTGCCCCTCGCCTCGACCCCGGTCTGCCGCAACCAGGCCTTTCGCCTGGGGTGGAAGCACTTCGCGCTGCAATTTCACTGCGAGCTGGCGGCCGACGACGTCGCCGTCTGGGTGCGCGAGGACGCCGCGTACGTGCGCGAGGCCAACGGCGAGGACGGCGGCGCGCGCATCCTGGCCGACACCGAGCGCCACTTCGCCGACGCGCGCCCTGTCTGGGATCGCCTGCTGCGCAACATCATCGGGCAGATGCTGGACGACGGGTCGCGGCCGTAGGCCGGGCACGCAGTCGTCGCTTGCATTTGCGGGCGTCGCGAGAATAGTAGGGCGGATGGCGGCCCCGCAGACCGTGACCTTGGGTCTCATCCAGATGCGCTGCTCGACGGAGCCGCGCGAGAACCTCGAGCGGGCCGTCGCGCGCGTGCGCGAGGCCGCCAAAGCGGGCGCGCAGGTGATCTGCCTGCCGGAGCTCTTTCGCTCGCGGTACTTCTGTCAGACCGAGGACCACGCGAACTTCGAGCTCGCCGAGCCGATCCCGGGGCCGTCGAGCGAGACGCTCGCCCGCGTCGCGAAGGAGGCGGGCGTCGTCGTCATCGGGTCGCTCTTCGAGCGGCGCGCGGCGGGCATCTACCACAACACGGCCGTCGTCCTCGACGCCGACGGCAGCACGCGGGGCCTCTATCGCAAGATGCACATCCCCGACGACCCCGCGTACTACGAGAAATTCTATTTCACGCCGGGCGATCTGGGCTTCCGCGCCTTCGACACGGCGTTCGGCCGCGTCGGCACGCTCGTGTGCTGGGACCAGTGGTACCCGGAGGGCGCGCGGCTCACGGCGCTCGCGGGCGCCGATGTGCTCTTTTATCCGACGGCCATCGGTTGGCACCCGGCCGAGAAGGCCGCGCATGGCGCCGCCCAAGCTTCCGCCTGGCAGACGATCCAACGCTCGCACGCCATCGCGAACGGCGTCTACGTGGCCGCCGTCAACCGCGTCGGCTTCGAGAAGCCGAAGTCGGGCGACGGAGCGGGCATCGAGTTCTGGGGCGGCACGTTCGCAGCCGATCCCTTCGGCACGATCCTGAAGGAGGCCTCGCGGACCGAAGAAGAGACGGTCATCGTGACGTGCGACAGGCGGCATCAGGAGACAGTGCGCCAGCACTGGCCGTTCCTGCGCGATCGCCGCATCGACGCCTACGGCGACATCACGCGCCGGTTCATAGACGAATGAGCGCGGCGGCTCCGGCCTCCACGCCGGCGGCGCTCGGCTTCCGCATGCCGGCCGAGTGGGAGCCGCACGAGGCGACGTGGCTCGCCTGGCCGCACGCGGCGGCCGACTGGCCCGGCAAGCTCGCGCCCATCTCCTGGGTCTACGGCGAGGTCGTGCGCCACCTCGTGCGCGGCGAGGTCGTGCGCATCCTCGTGCCCGACGCGGTCGTCGAGAAGAAGGCGGCCGTGTTGCTCGGGCGCGTGGGGGTGGACGAGGCGCGCGTGCGGTTCTTGCGCGTGCCGACCGATCGGAGCTGGACGCGCGACACGTGCCCGCTCTTCGTGAGCGACGCGGCCGGGCGCGTCGCCATGACGAACTGGCGCTTCAACGGCTGGGCGAAGTACGCGAACCACAAGAAGGACGACGCCATCAACGACCACCTCGCGAGGCGCCTCGGGCTCACCCAGTGGAAGCCCACGGTGACGGTCGCGGGCAAGGACTGGCGCGTCGTCCTCGAGGGCGGCAGCGTCGACGTCGACGGGCGCGGCACGATCCTCACGACGGAGGAGTGCCTGCTCTCGCCCGTGCAGGCGCGCAACCCGGGCCTGCCGCGCGCGGAGCTCGAGCGCGTGCTCTGCGAGCACCTGGGCGCGCGCAAGGTCCTGTGGCTCGGCAACGGCATCGCGGGCGACGACACGCACGGGCACGTCGACGACCTGGCGCGCTTCGTCGACGCGCGCACGGTCGTCATGGCGACCGAGGACGATCCCGCCGACGCCAACCACGCGCCCCTGCGCGAGAACCGCGCGCGCCTCGAGGCCATGACGAACGCCGACGGCGACCGCCTGCGTGTCGAGACGCTGCCCATGCCCGCGCCCGTCGTGCTCGACGGCGTGCGGCTGCCCGCGAGTTACGCGAACTTTTACGTCGCGAACGCCGTCGTGCTCGTGCCCACCTTCAACGATCCGCGCGATCGCGAGGCCCTCGCGACGCTGGCCCGCCTCTTCCCCACGCGCGCCGTCGTCGGCATTCACGCCGTCGATCTCGTGTGGGGCCTCGGCACGCTGCACTGCATGACGCAGCAGCAGCCCGCGGGCGCGCGTGCGGCCGACGAATGATCACGCCTCGGCCCCTCGCCGTCGCGGCCGCCGTTCTGTCGAGCGTCTGTGCGTGCGGGGGGAGCCACGCCCCGGTCGTCGTCGACGGCGCGGCCGACGCAGAGGGCGCGGCCGACGCAGAGGGCGCGGCCGACGCCGGTGGGCCGGACGCCGTCGCGCGCCTCGGGCGGCTCTTCGTCACGGGTCCGCGCGCCGCGTGCGCGTTTTCGTCTCCGCTCGCGATCAGCTCGCGGGGCGAGCCCGAGATCATGATCGTCACCGCTGATGGGACCTTCTCCGCCCTCGATCCCCGCACGGGAGCCGAGGACTGGCGCGTCGCGCTCGCGGCGCCGAGCGGCTCTTCGCCCAACCTGGTGGCCGCCCCCGCGCTGTTCGGCCATCGGTTGGTCTTCGCGTGGCAAGACGTCGAGGCGGATTGGACGCGCGTCAACCACCACGTCGGCGTCATCGACCTGGACGCCCGCGCCCTGGACGCGGCGTTCCCGACGCTCACGCTCGCGGCGAGCAAGCCGGCCTTCGACGGCGCCAGCCCCGTCACGTTCCTGCCGGCTCACGCCTTCTCGCGCGCCGCCGTCGTCCACGCGGACGTCCCGGACCGCGCCCTCGGGCTGGCGTACATCTCCTTCGGCAACGTGCGCGACCTGCAGCCCTGGCACGGCTGGGTGTTCGAGATCGATCTCGACGCCTGGCAGGCGGACGGGGCCGGCGCCGCGATCTCGTCGACGATGGTCACGACGGCGCAGGGCGATTGCGGCGCCGAGGACAGCGACGGCGCGCGAGAGATGCTCTGCGGCGGGGGCGTCTGGGCGGCCATGGGCCCCGAGGTCGTCCCCGACGCCACGACGCCGGACGGATTCTCGCTGCTCATCGCCACCGGCAACGGCACGCTCGACCCGACGCGCAAGGACTTCGCGAACGCCGTCCTGCGCGTCCGCCGTGGCCTGGCGTTCGATCCCGCCTGCGACGCGGCGATGTGCGAGCCCTTCGATCCGACGTCCCCCACCGAGGCCTGCGCTTCGTCGTGCGACAACCTCTTCATCCCCCGCCTTCCCGCCGGCCAGCTGCCAGCGCGCGGCGCGGCCGAGGTCTGCGTCGGGATGACGCTGCTCCAGTGCTACGCCGCGCTCGACTGGGATCTGGGGGCCAACGCCCCGACGCGCGCCGTGCTGCCGGGCGGCGCCGAGGTGATCCTCCAGCCGGGGAAGGACGGCGCCGTCTACCTGTTCGACGCGAACCACTTCGGCAAGCTCTACGATCGGGCCCCCATCATGGCAGGCTGTGGCGAAGGCGGGGGCGCGTGCCGAGCCACGTGGGCCGGGACGATGGTCACCAAGGCGGCGCTCGCGACGCTCGACGGCACGACGATCGCCTTGCTGCCCACCTTCGTCGAGGACGACGTCCACCCCGCCGGCCTCCAGGCGCTGGAGCTCAGCGCCGCGGACGGCAGCCCGAAGCTCTCGTCGCGCTGGCAGGTGCCGCCGTTCGGCGCGCCGGCGAGCATCTCCGCGTTCCGAGGCCCGCCGAGCGGCGTGTCGGTCGTCGACGTCGCCGGCGAGCCCTTCGCCGCGGTCGTCGACACCAGCACGGAGCCGGCCACGCTCTACTGGGTGCGCGTCCGTGACGGTGCCGTCGTCCAGCGGCTCGCGCTCGCCGGCGCGGGTCAGCGCTACGCGCGCCCGCTCGCGGCGGGAGGGGTGCTTTACGTCCCTTCCTGCGAGCACACGGGCGTGCCCTCGTTCGAGGAGGGTCCGTCGGCGCTCGAGGCGTTCACGATCACGACGCCGTGACGCTCGTCGCTACCGAACGACGAGGTCCTGGATCCACGGAACGTCCGCCGGCGGCGCCTGCGCGATCTCGGCGGCCCAGTCATGCCGCTCAAGGCGCCTCCCCGAGCCAGCGCGCTTCAATCCAGGCGAGCGAGTCTGAGCTTGCCCGCAGCGCCTCGTCAAACGCGCGCACGGCGTCGGCGCCGTCACGGTCCTCGCGGGCATAGGCGCGCCCGTAGAGGATCCAGTTCGACAGCTGGAAATGGTGGAGCAGCGGCGCGAAGCGATGACGGGCGAAGCCCTCGAGCGCGATGTGCGCCGCCGCGGCGTCGGCGCAGCCGCGGAGCGCCGTGCCCACGTCGACGAGCAGAGCGCGCAGGTCCTCGAACGCCCTCTCGGGAGCCGCCGACACGCTCTCGAGCAGGCGCGCGAAGGCAGGCTCGTCGAGCCCGGCCTGCTCGGTCGCCTCCGCCATGAGGGGCACCTGGCTGGTGACGAAGTCGGAGTCTGGCGCGATCCCGAGGAGGCGACCCACGAGGTAGAGATCGAACGCGCTCGCGATGGCCTCGGCGAAGAGCAGCGCGGCAGGCGACGTCCCGGCGGACGCGCCCGCGAGCGCGCGCCCCACGACGTGGTGGAGGGCGGTGTGCGCGACCACATCGGGCGCGACATGATCGTCGACGAGCACGCTGGCCTCCTCCGTGGGCGACCAGAAAGTCAGGTTGAGGAACAGCGCGCGATCCCAGCTCGCGTTCTCGCCGGCGTCCGCGACCTTGAACCGGTGCCCGGACGCGCGCACAACCTCCTTGAGGCGATGGTAGATCGCCACGCCGCGGAAAGAGGTCTCGTCGTCGATCGTGAGCTCGTCGAGCGTCAGGCTGCGCAGCGGCACGAGCCCACGATACTCCAATGCGCGCGTCGAGCTTCCGAGCGGCCTGCCGGTCGGCAATTCAGGGCATGACCAATCCAGTAGCGACATCGGACGCCGAACGATCAAAACTGAGCGGCCCATGGACGATCCGCTGACGTCCGCGCCGGAGCACTACGGGCGTTATCGCCTCGTCGAGCGCATCGGCGTGGGCGGAATGGCCGAGGTGTTCAAGGCCTACGTCGAGGGCTGCGAGGGGTTCGGCGACGCCTTCGTCATCAAGCGGATCCGCCCCGAGAAGTCCGACCGGGCGGAGATCATTCAGATGTTCTGCGACGAGGCGCGCATCGCCGCGCTGCTCTCGCACCCGAACATCGTCGAGACGTACGACTTCGGCCAGATCGGCGGCGCGTACTTCATGACCATGGAGTACCTGCGCGGGCGCGACCTCTCGGCCGTCATGCGCGCCTCGCGGTTGCGTCTGGCCGCCGTGCCGCCGTTCGTCGCGGCGCGCATCGCCGAGCAGGTCGCGCTCGGCCTCGAGCACGCGCACTGCGCGACGTTCGCCGATGGACGCCCCGCCGGGATCATTCACCGCGACGTCACGCCGTCGAACATCATGCTGCTCGCCTCGGGGGGCGTGAAGGTGCTCGACTTCGGCATCGCGAAGGTCGCCGCGACCGCGCGCGCCGAGCCGGCCGTGCCGCGCAAGAGGCGCATCAAGGGCAAGCTCGCCTATCTGTCGCCCGAGCAGGTGCGCAACGCGGATCTCGACGCCCGCTCCGACGTTTTCTCGCTCGGCGTCGTGCTGTGGGAGATGCTCGTGGGGCAGCGCCTCTTCGCGGGCGGCAGCGAGTTCGAGACGTTGCGCAACGTGCTGACGCTGCCCGTGCCGCCTCCTTCGTCGAAGCGCCCCGACGTGCCGCCGGCGCTCGACGGCGTCGTCGCGCGCGCCCTCGAGCGCGACCGGGACGCGCGCCACGCCTCGGCCGGCGCCCTCGCGCGAGAGCTCGGCGCCGCCCTCGCGCAAGCTCAGGGGGGCCGCGACGACGTCGCCACGCTCCTCACGTCTCTCTTCGGCGACGACGCCGCCCGGCCGCGCGAGCGGATGACCGCGTCGCTCAGCGGCGACAGCATCTCGTCGCTCGAAGGCGAAGCGCCGGGCCGCCTGACCGGCGAGGTGCCGATCGCCTCCGGACTCGCGCCTGCGCGCGCCGAGGGCTCGCGCTCGGCGCCCAAAGCGCGCAGGCCGCCGTCGGCGCGGCGCCACCGCGCGCTCGCCATCGGCGCGGGCGCGGCGCTGTTGGCGGCCCTGGCGCTCGGCGTCTTCTGGCGCCGTGCCTTCAGTCCAGCTGCGCCAGATCCGTCTCGACCAGCAAATACAACGAGCGCAGGAAGGTGAGTCGCTCCTCCGGCTCGGAGAACTGGTCCACCCAGGCGCGCAAGGTCCGCTGCCCGTCGAGCAGGTCGAGCACTTCGCGCGGCGTG
>DASZFV010000338.1:0-9917 GCA_035939455.1 Polyangia bacterium | reverse complement strand
AGGCCGTCTATGTCCACCCTGGCTCGCACGCGGGCTCGCCCGCGAGCACCGACGCGAATGCGCCGCCCTACGGCGTCCGTTTCCGCCTCAAGGCGACCTTCGACGAGACCAAGTTCAACGCGGGCGAGCGCGCCATCCTGCGCGCCATGAAGACGTACGGCATGCTGCTCTCGGACGGCGGCACCATCGCGCTCACCTTCGCCGACGACCGCACGAGCAAGGCCAAGTGGCAGTCGGTCGGGGTGACCGCCCTCTCCTTCTCGGCGCTCAAGGTCGGAGACTTCGACGTCGTCGACCTGCCGGCCGAGATCGCCCTCACGGACGACTGCGTGCGGAACCCTTGAGGGCGCACGTCAGGGGACGGAGCGGGCGCGTTCGGCGATCCGGAGGCGTACGGTCTGTCCCTCGTCCGGAAGCGCGTACCGCCAGGCGACGTTCGGCTGCCCGCCGCCGACCGCAATGGCCACCTCGCCGACGAGGGGCGCGCGCTTGCCAGTTTCGTCGACGAGCGTGAGCTCGTGCGCGCGAAGCTCGAGGTGGACGGTGCGGCGTTCGCGGGGTGCGAGCGTCACGCGCGTGAAGGCGGCGAGCCAGCGGTGCGGCGCGTAAGCTGGGGCGTCGGGCCTCGAGAGGTAGACCTGGACGACCTCGTCGCCTGCGCGCGGGCCCGCGTTCTCGACGTCCACCGACAGCGCGACGTCCGTGCCGGACTCGAGCGCCGGCGGGACGACCAGATTCGTGTAGAGGAACGTCGTGTACCCCAGGCCGTGGCCGAAGGGCCAGAGCGGGGGCTTGTCGGCGTAGCGGTACGTGCGGCCCTTCATCGAATAATCGGTGAAGGGCGGCAGGTCGTCGACGGAGCGCGGGACGGTCACGGGCAGACGGCCCGAGGGGCTGACGACGCCGAAGAGGACGTCGGCGAGCGCGGCGCCGCCCTCCTCGCCCGGGTACCAGGCCTCGACGATCGCGGGAACGTGGGCGGCCGCCCAGGGCACGGAGAGCGCGCTGCCGCTCGTGAGCACGAGGACGACGGGCTTCCCCGTGGCGACGAGGGCCTCGAGCAGGCGCTGCTGCGCGCCCGGCAAGCCCAGGTCGGTGCGATCGCCGCTCGGGTTCTCGGCGGTCTCGCCTTCCTCGCCCTCGAAGCGCGCCGAAAGACCCAGCGTCGCGACGACGGCGTCACTGCGGCGCACGACGCGGAGAGCGTCGGCGAGCTGCGCGCTGGAGCCGCCGCGTCCGGCGAGCGGCGCACCGCGCGCCGTGGCGACGTCGACGCCGCGCTTGCGCGCCTCGGCGCGCAGGCCGTCGAGGAGCGTCACGGGCCGCGTGGGCTCGCCGTGGTAGTTCCCGAGGAGGACGTCGATGTCCTCGGCGACCGGGCCCACGACGGCCAGGCGGCGCAGGCTGGGGGCGAGCGGCAACGCGCCGCCACGGTTCTCGAGCAGCACGATCGACTCGCGCGCGGCGGCGCGCGCGAGGGCGCGGTGCTCGGGTGACTCGACGACCGACATCGCCGTGCGCGCCCAAGGCACCGACGCCGGGGGGTCGAACATGCCGAGGCGGAACCGGGCCGTGAAGAGGCGTGTCACGGCGCGGTCGATGGCGGCATCGGCGACGAGACCGAGCTGCCGCGCGCGCGCGAGCTCGGCGAGCTCGCCGCCGCACGACAGATCCGTGCCGGCGTCGAGCGCCAGGGCCGCCGCGCGCTCGATCGTCTCGGCGGCGTGGTGGCCGTCGACGATGTCGCCGATGGCGCCGCAGTCGCTCACGACGTAGCCGTCGAAGCCCCAGCCTCGGCGCAGCGTCTCGCCGAGCAGCGTCGGGCTCGCGGCGCAGGGCACGCCGTCCAAGCGATTGTAGGCGGGCATGACCGAGGCGACGTGACCCTCGCGCACGCAGGCCTCGAACTGCGGCAGGTAGGTGTCGGCCAGATCGTGCGCGCTCGGGCGCGCGTCGAACGAGTGGCGCAGCGACTCGGGCCCGCTGTGCGCGGCGAAGTGCTTGACCGTCGCGGCCGTCTTGAGGTGGCGCGCGTCGTCGCCCTGCATGCCGCGCACGAACGCGACGCCGAGCCGCGCCGTGAGCAAGGGATCCTCGCCGTAGGTCTCCTGGCCCCGCCCCCAGCGCGGGTCGCGGAAGATGTTGATGTTGGGCGAGAAGAACGTGAGGCCCTGATAGCGGCCGTGCTCGCCGCGGCGGTCGGCGTCGTGATACTTCGCGCGCGCCTCGTCGGAGATCGCGTTGGCGACGCGCCGCACGAGGGCCTCGTCGAAGGTGGCGCCGAGGCCGATGGCCTGCGGGAACACGGTGGCTGTGCCGGCGCGCGCCACGCCGTGCAGGGCCTCGCTCCACCAGTGGTACGCGGGGACGCCGAGGCGAGGAATCGCGGGCGCGGCGGTGACGAGCTGCCCGATCTTCTCGGCCGGCGTCATGCGCGCGACGAGATCCGCGACGCGCTCGCCGAGCGGCCGCGCAGGATCCCAGTAAGGAGCCGTGCCCCGCGCGACGCCCTCGAGGCGGGGCGGGCGCGCGCAGGCGCCGGGCGCGAGCGCGAGCCAGACAGCGAGCGGCGCGGCCCGCGCGAGGGCCGAGGCCGCTCGATTCCGCGTCGCGATCACTTCAGCGTCATCGTCGCCTTGGCGTAGACCTTCTCCTTGCCGCCGACGATGCGCGTGGCGAGGACGTCGTACTTGTGACCCTTGACGAAGCCGAGGTCCGACGAGAGCGCGATGCCGTTCAGCTCCACCATCTTCTGGTCGGGCTTGACGTCGACCTCGCTGAAGTTCACCTGCTCGCGCGGCTTCGCGCTCACGTCGTAGTAGACGATGTTGATCTTGTTCGCGCCCGCGGCATCCTTGAGGAAGACCGCCAGGTTCAGCGTCCAAGATCCGCCGGCGCCCGCGGCGCTCTTGATGACGCCCTTCGATTGCTTCTTGACGGCCGCGATCATGGCGGCGTCCGTCGGGTAGCCGCTGCCGAACTCGGCGTCGCTCACGAAAATGCGCCCCTTGAAGGCGCTCCACACGTCGGCGCGCGCCGCGGGGGCCAGGGTGACGGTGGCGGCGACGATCAGCGCGGCCGCGAGGCCCGCCGATCGCACGGGCGAACGCAAGAATGACGGTCGCGTCATGCCTTCCATCCTGCGACCTCGGCCGGCCCGACGAAAGTCCTTTTCGACCCGAGGCCCGCCGGCGGCACCGGAGCAGCACCGGGCACCGCGGGCCCGGGATGCGCAAAAACCCGCGACGCGCGCAGACAGAGCCGTGGCAAGCCGCGCGCGCGCGTGGCATCCTGGCGGGGTGCCGAGTGGCCCCTTCCCCGTCGCGACCGACGCCACCCTGAACGAATTACCCCGAGGGGGCGTTCCGGACCGCGATCTGGCGGCCGTGCATGAAATGGCGGAGGCGAGACGCGCGATCGCCGCCGAGATCGGCAAGCGCATCGTCGGGCAAGAGGCCGTCATCGATCACCTCCTCATCGCGCTGTTCGCGCGCGGTCACTGCTTGTTCGTCGGCGTTCCCGGCCTCGCGAAGACGCTGCTCATCCAGACCCTCTCGGAGGTGCTGGCACTGTCTTTCGGCCGCATCCAGTTCACGCCCGACCTCATGCCGTCGGACATCACGGGCACCGACGTGCTCGAGGAGGATCGCGCGACGGGCCGGCGCGTCTTCCGCTTCGTGCCCGGGCCGATCTTCGCGAACGTCATCCTCGCCGACGAGATCAACCGGACGCCGCCGAAGACGCAGGCCGCCCTCTTGCAGTCGATGCAGGAGCACCGCGTGTCGGCGGGCGGCCAAACGTACGAATTGCCGCCGCCGTTCCTCGTGTTCGCGACGCAAAACCCCATCGAGCAGGAGGGCACGTATCCGCTGCCCGAGGCGCAGCTCGATCGGTTCATGTTCCAGATCGACGTGGGCTACCCCACCGAGGAGGAGGAGGTGCGCATCGTCAACCAGATGACGACGGCGTACCACCCGACATTGCGGCGCGTGCTCTCGCCGGAACGGATCATGCAGCTGCAAGAGCTCGTGCTGCGCGTGCCGGCGGCGCCGCACGTCGTCGCGCACGCCGTCGCGCTGTGCCGCGCGAGCCGCCCCGCCGACGCCAGCGCGCCCGAGCTCGTCCAGAAGTACGTCGCGTGGGGCGCGGGCCCGCGCGCGTCGCAGTACCTCGTGCTGGCCGCCAAGGCGCGCGCCATCCTCGCGGGGCGCTACGCGGCGTCGATCGAGGACGTCCGGGCGCTCGCGACGCCCGTGCTCGTCCACCGCGTGCTGCCGAACTTCCACGCCGAGGCCGACGGGCTCAAGGCGGCGTCCCTCGTGGCGCGCCTGCTCGACATGGTCAAGCCGGCCTAGCGCATGTCCGACGCCGCCGGGGAGGACGGAAGGCCCGCCACGCTCGCGCTCGACCCCACCGATCTCGCGCGCCTGGCGTCGATGTCGCTGCGCGCGCGCGTCATCGTCGAGGGCGCCTTCGCGGGCATGCACCACAACCCGCACGCCGGCACTTCGATCGAGTTCGCCGAGCACAAAGAGTACGCGCCCGGCGACGATCTGCGCCACATGGACTGGAAGGCCGTCGCGCGCGTCGAGCGCTACTACATCAAGCGCTTCGAGGACGAGACGGAGATGCGTACGTTCCTGCTCGTCGACGCCTCGGCGTCGATGGGCTACAAGCGGAGCGGCGTCTCGAAGCTCGAGTACGCGAGCTACCTCGCGGCCGCGCTCGGCTACCTGCTGGCGCAGCAGGGTGACCCGGCTGGGCTCATCGTCTTCGACGAGCGCACGCGCCAGTACCTGCCTCCGCGCACGCGCGGCGGGCATATCCGCGATCTCCTGCTGGCCCTCGAGGGCGCCTACGCCGCGGGGCGCACGCAGCCCGGGCGCGCGCTCGCGCACGTGGGCGAGCTCGCCGACCGGCGCAGCCTCATCGTCCTCATGACGGACCTGCTCGACGCGCCCGAGGGCGCGGACGGGCTCGGCAATCGCCTGCGCCAGCTGCGCTCGCGCGGGCACGACGTCGCGCTCTTCCACCTGCTCGACCCCGACGAGGTCGAGTTGCCGTTCGATGAGCTCACCGAGTTCGCGGGCGTCGAGCCCGACGACGCGCGGCGCCTCCTCGTCGACCCGCGCGACCTCGCGGCCTCGTTCGCGCGCGAGTCGCTCGCGTTGCGCGAGCGCTGGCGGCTCGCCTGCCTAGAGGCTGGCGTCGAGTACCGCTTCGCGACGACGGCGACGCCGCCCGCCGAGGTGCTGCGCTCCTTCCTCTTCGACCGGGGGCGCGCGCGGCGTTGAGCATGCCCCTGCACTTCGTCGCGCCGTCCGTGCTCCTCGGCCTGCTGGCGGCCGCCCTGCCCTGGCTCATCCACCGCATCGGGCGGCGCCGCGCGCGCCCCGTCGCCTTCCCGGCCATGGAGCTCTTGCTGCGCGCCGAGCGCGAGGTCTCGGCGCGCCGGCGCCTGCGGGAGGTCCTCCTCCTGCTCCTCCGCACGCTCGTCGCGGCGGCGCTGCCGCTCGCCTTCGCGCGCCCCTTCGCCGAGATCCGCTCCGATCTGCCCGCGGCGGCGGCGCGCTCGCAGAGCGCCGTCATCGTGCTCGACGACTCGGCGAGCCTGCGACGCCTCGCCGCCGCGGGCGGCGAGCCGGTCTTCCAGCTCGCCCGCGCGCGCGCGCGCGCGCTCCTCGAGAGCCTGTCGGGCGACTCGGACGTCGCGCTCGTCCTCGCGTCCGAGGGCACGCCCGCTCCCGTGGCCGAGCCGTCGAACGACCGCGGCCGCGTGCTGGGCGCGCTCGACGCCGCCGTTTGCTCGGCGCGCGTCGCGGACTTCGGGGGCGCGCTGCGCCGCGCGACACAGATCCTCGCGGGCTCGCCGCACGCCGATCGTGTCATCTACGTGGTGACCGACCTGCAGGCCGCGGGCTGGGAGGGCGCGGCCCCGGAGCGCGCCGCGGGCGGCCCCGCCGTCATCATCCTCGACGTGGGCGGCGCGTGGGACAACCGTGCCATCGTCGCGCTCTCGGCCGAGCCGGCACCCGAGCAGGGCGCCGAGGGCCTGGCTGTCGTCGCCGAGATCGTGAACTTCTCGGACGAGCCCGCTCACAAGCTCGGCCTCACGCTCCGTCTCGACGGCGCCGACGTCGCGCGCGGCTTCGTAGACCTGCCGCCGCGTGGGCGCGCGCGGAAGCGCTTCCTGTCCACCTTGCACACGCTCATGGGCGGAGGCACGGCCCACGACGCCGAGGTCGAGATCGACCACGATCTCTTCACGCTCGACGATCGCCGGCGCGCGCGCGTCGAGGTCTCGCGCGGCCTGCGCGTCCTCGTCGTCGACGGCGACCCGCGCACGGTGCGCACCGAGGACGAGACCTTCTTCCTCGAGGCGGCGCTGCGCTCGGGCGGCGCCGGCTTCTCGATCACGACGGGCCTGCCCGACGAGCTGCCCGCGACGACGCTGTCCGGCTACGCCGCCGTCTTCCTCGCCAACGTCGCCAAGCCGTCCGAGGAGCTCGCCGAGGCGCTCACACGCTACGTCGAGGGCGGCGGCGGCCTCTTCATCTCCGTCGGCGACCGTGTCGACGTCGACGCGTGGAACCAGCGGATGAAGGCCCTCTTGCCGCAGCCGCTCGGCCTCAAGCGCACGGCCGCCGCCGTGCCCGGCCGAGCGCCCGAGGGGGAGACGGTCGACCTGCGCCCGGCCGAGCGCCTCGCGCCCCTCGATCGCCGCCACCCCTTGCTCGCGGGCTTCCCGGCCAAAGGCGACGGCCTCGCCTCGGCGCGCTTCTTCCAGTTCATGCTCATGGAGCCCGTGCCCGACGCGCCGGGGCGCTCGGTCGTGCTGCGCTACGAGAACGGCGCGCCCGCGCTCGTCGCGTCGGACGTCGGCCGCGGGCGCGTCCTCCTCCTGACGACGACGGTCGATCGCGAGTGGACCGACCTACCCATCCGCCCAGGGTTCCTGCCCCTCATGCAGGAGGCCGCGCGCTTCCTCGCGGGCGCCCCCGGGTCGGACTCGGTCTCGGCGCTCACCGTCGGCCAGCGGCGGGAGATCGGCGTCGGCGCCGAGGACACGCGCATCGAGATCGTCAAGGCCGACGGCCAGTCGCGCTGGCTCACGCCCGAGTCGCGCCAGGCCGCGGCGCGCGCGGCCGAGGCGCACGGGCGGCGCACCGTGACGTTCGCCGAGACGGACGAGCCCGGCCTCTACCGCGTCCGGGCCTCGCGCGCCGACGGCACTGTCGTCGAGCGCGCCTCCGAGAGCTTCGTCGTCAACCTGGACCCCGCCGAGTCGAATCCCGCGCGCCTCGCCGACGACCGGCGCCCCGACCGCGCGCCCGCGGGCGCCGCGGCGGCCGCCGCCCCCAAGCGGCGACTCGAGCTGTGGCACTTCCTCTCGGCGGCCGTCCTCCTCGCCGTGCTCGCGGAGTCCCTGTTGACCCTGCGGCTGCGACGCGGCAGGGTCAAGGCGTGAACAAGCAATTCGGAAACGACGACGAGCGCATCGCCGCGTACGTCAAGAAGACCTACGCGCCCGAAGACGACGTCCTGCGCGAGATCCGCGAGCGCTGCAAGCGTGAAGGCCTGCCCGACATCCAGATCGGCGCGCTCGACGCCCGCCACCTCGAGGTGCTCGCCTCGGTCGCGGGCGCGCGCCGCGCCGTCGAGATCGGCACGCTGGGCGGGTACTCGGGCGTCTCGCTCTTGCGCGGAATGGGCATCGGCGGCGTCCTCGACACCATCGAGATCGAGCCGCGCCACGCCGAGGTCGCGCGCGAGAGCTTCCGGCGGGCCGGCTATACGACGCAGGCGCGCATCCACCTCGGCGCGGCCGCGCAGGTCCTGACCAAGCTTGGCGCCCAGGAGCCGTTCGACTTGTGCTTCATCGACGCCGACAAGGAGAGCTACCCCGACTACCTCAACTGGGCCGCCGACCACCTGCGTCCGGGCGGCCTCATCCTCGCCGACAACGCCTTCCTCTTCGGCGAGCTCGCCGACAAGCCCACGGGCGCGCGCGCGACGGTTATCGCGGCCATGCAGGCCTTCCATCAGATCCTCGCGAACAGCGGCCGCTTCCGCGCCACGGTGCTGCCCACGGGCGAGGGCCTCGCCGTGGGCGTCCGAATCTAAGATTCGAGCTCAAGCGAAGGGAACGCCAACCGCGCGCATGGCCGTCGTCAACGACGCCTCGCGAGCGGCGGACCGGCCGGCTCACTCCGCGACGGGGGAGCTCTTCGAGGGCGAATCGGGACCGGCGCCCTTGAACGACCCGGCGAGGGCGCGGTGGGCCGCCGTTCCGAGCAGCGAGGGCAGCATGGCGGACGGCGCGGGCATGAGAACCGTGCAGGCCGCCTTGAGGGCCGCGACGCGGGCGGCGCTCTCCTCGACGCGCGCGCGGAAGGAGGCGCGCGCCTCGGCGGCGCGCACGAGGGCCCCGTGGGCCGCCACCTGGCGCGCCGCGGGCTCGCGCACGAGCAGGTGATCGGCGCCGGCCTCGATGCACCTGACGGCGAGCTCCTCGATGGGATAGCGGTCGGCGACGGCCTTCATGCCGAGATCGTCGCTGACGACGACGCCCCGGAACCCGAGCTCGCCGCGCAGCAGGTCCCCGAGGATGCGGCGCGAGAGCGTCGCCGGCCGATGGGGGTCGAGCGCGGGGTAGAGCACGTGCGCCGTCATGAGGGCCTCCACGCCGGCGGCGGCCGCCGCCGCGAAAGGCGCGAGCTCGACGGCGCGCAGGCGCGCGGCGTCGTGCGTGACGATGGGCAGCTCGAGGTGCGAGTCAGCGCGCGTGTCGCCGTGCCCGGGGAAGTGCTTGCCGCACCCCACGACGCCGGCGGCGCGCAGGCCGCGCCAAAAGGCGAGCGCCTGCGTGGCCGCCGCCGCGGGCGTCACGCCGAAGGCCCGGTTGCCGATGACCGGGTTGGCCGGATTCGTGTGGACGTCGAGCACGGGCGCGAAGTCCCAGCCGATGCCCAGCGCCGCCAGCTCCTCGCCGAGCGCGCGCCCCACCTGCTGCGTGCGCGCCGCATCGCCGGCCCCACCCACGGAGAGCATGGGGGGCCAATCGGTCGCGATCCCGCGCAGGCGCATGACGAGCCCACCCTCCTGATCGATCGACACGAGCAGCGGCAGGTCGTCGGGCGCCGCTTCGCGCAGCGCGCGCACGAGGGCGGCCACCTGGCCGGCGCTCGCGACGTTGGGCCGGAAGAGCATGACGCCGCCCACGGCCGACGCGGCGATGCGCGCCCGCAGCTCCTCGGGCACCGCCACGCCGTCGAGCCCGACGGAGAGCAGCTGACCGCAGAGCCGCGACAGCGCGCTCAAGGCCGCCTCGGGACAGGCAACCGGCCACGGCGCGCCGGGGTCAAAGTCCGCATCGTCGTCTCCGCATGATAGGGACGAAACGTCCGCATTCCACTTTCAAATGGACAGCCTGCTGATATAAGTTGCGGACCTTTTTAGCCGGACCGCCCGTGCCCGCCCACATTTCGCCGTTAATGATCAAGGTCAAGCGCATCGACCACGTCGCCATCGCCGTCGCCGATCGCGACGCCTCCTCGGAGCACCTCGCGGGCCTGTTCGGCCTGACCGTCGGGGCACGCGAGCACGTCGCCGTCCAGAAGACTGACGTCGCCTTCCTGCTCGCGGGCCAAGGGTCACAAGCATCGGACCCATCGGACGACGGCGCGGCGCTCGAGCTCTGCGCGCCCGCCGGCAACGAGAGCTTGCGGCGCTTCCTCGACGCGCGCGGGCCCGGCCTGCACCATGTCTGCTTCGAGGTCGACGACCTGCCCACCGCCCTGGCCAGCCTCAAGGCCGCCGGCGTGCGTCTCATCGACGAGACGCCCCGCCTCGGTGCGCGCGGCCACTGGGTGGCCTTCCTGCATCCCGCCGCGACGGGCGGCGTCTTGTTCGAGCTG
>DASZFV010000337.1:0-1708 GCA_035939455.1 Polyangia bacterium | reverse complement strand
CTGCAACCACAAGCGCGGCCTCTCCGTCCGCACCGCCATCAAGGCTGGCGGCCTCAGCGCGAACTGCAACCACAAACGCGGCCTCTCCGTCCGCTCCGCCATCAAGGCTGGCGGCCTCGCCACCGCCAACCACAACCGCACGCTCTCGTCGATCCGCTAACGATCTCACCCGCCGGTCACGCCGTGGGCCTGTCCTTCGATCAGTACCGGTTCTTCGCGAAGCAGCTACGGGTGCGCGATCACGAGCAGCGTCTCCGCGCGGGACAGAACGCACTCGAGCACGCGCTCCAGGGTTTCCGGGTCGAGCGCCGCGAAGCTCTCGTCGAGGATGCGCAGGTCGAGCCGCTGCAGCAGCGCGCGCGCGATGAAGAGGCGGCTTCGCTCCCCGTGCGAGAGCTGCCAGCCGCTCTCGCCCACGAGCTGCTCGAGCCCTGAGGGCATTCGCCCGAGCAGGCCGCCGAGGTCGAGCTCGCGGCACAGCGCCTCCGCGAGCGTGACGTCCTCGCGGCGCGGCGGCCAGACGCGGCCGAGCAGCAGGTTGAAGAGGATGCTCGCCGAGAACACGTGGTTCTCGTGGAATTGCGGCACGACGCCCACGCGCTCGCGCCAGCGCGCGAGGCCCAGCTCCGATTGCACGACGCCGTCGAGCGCGAGCGTGCCGACGTCCGGGCCGCGCAGGCCGGCGACGAGCGAGGCGAGCGTCGACTTGCCGCCGCCCGAGGGACCCTCGAGCAGGACGCGATCGCCGCGGCGGATCTCGAACGAGCACCCGGCGAGCGCGGGCGCGCCGCGGCCCGGATAGCGAAAGCCGACGTCGCGCGCGGTGACCAGCACGGGCGACGTCGCGGCGGCCACCGGGGCCGCCGCGCTGGGGCGCGCCGCCGCGGTTTCGGCGGTGGCCCCGAAGAGGGGTGCCACCTGCCGCCAGGCCACGGCCGCCGTCGCGAGCGATGGGAAGGCCTGCGTCAGCTTGCGAAGGGCGCCGTAGACGAAGAGGACGCCGCCCAGGGTCGTCGCCACCGAGCCCGCGCCCACGCCGGACGCGGCGAGGGCGGGCACGAGGGTCGCGACGCCGACGAGGACCCAGCCCCGCGGCACAACCACGCCGAGCGCCGCGGCCGCACGATCGAGGGCGCGCCCGGCGAGCTCGTACTCGGCGAGCGCGCGATCTTCGCCGGCGTGGCGCAGCTCGGGCTGCTGCTGCGCGACGAGCGTCCGGTGACCGACCATGCGCTCCAGGAGATCGTGCGTGAGCGAGAGCCGCAGCGCCGACCACCGACCGAGCGCGCGCCAGAGGCGCGCCGCCAGGAGGCCGGCGAGCATCAGCAGCAGCGAGAGGAAGGCCACCTCCGAGGGACCACGCGCGCCGAGGGAGACAATGACCGCGCCCGTGGTGAGCTCGAAGAGGCCCGCGACGGCGAGGAGGCCTCCGCCGAGCGCGAGCGACTCGACGGCCTCGATCTCCATGACGCGCCCGAGGAGCTGGCCGATGCCCTCGGCGCGCAGCGGCTCGCTGTCGAGGGCGAGCAGCCCGTCCATGAGGCGCGCGCGCAGGAGCTGGCCGCCGTCGACGGCGAGCCGCCCCGCCGCCCACCCCGCGGCCGCGCGCGCCGCGACGAACGCCGCGAGCACGCCGAGCCACCCCACGACGGCGCCAGGACCGGCGCGCCCGGCCGCCGCGCGCGCACCCACCATCCACCACGCGACG
>DASZFV010000336.1:0-15028 GCA_035939455.1 Polyangia bacterium | reverse complement strand
GACTTCAACAAGATGACTCACCTCAACCTGGCCTTCGGCACCGTCAACACTTCCAACGCCTGGAGCCTGGGCGCGCAGGACGCCGACGTGAAGGCGCTCGCTGCGGCGGCGCACGCCAAGAACGTCAAGGTGCTGGTCTCGATCGGCGGCGCGGACGACGACATCGGGATCATCAACCAATACCAGTCGGCGTCTAACATCGATCCCCTCGTGGCGAACCTGGACGCGTTCTGCATGCGCCTCGACTTGGACGGAGTCGACGTCGATCTCGAGCGCGGCGCCGACATGAAGTCGAGCGGCAACTATCCCGCGTTCGTCGCCAAGCTCGTCTCGACGTTCAGGCCGGAGGGCAAGCTCGTGACGACGGCGCTCGCGCAATACATCGTCGAAGACGCCGGCGCCGACCCCGCCCTCATCACCGTCATCAAGTCCTTCGATCTCATCAATCTGATGATCTACAGCACCAACATGAGCACCTACACGAACGAGCTCAATTGGTGGACGACGACCAAGGGTGTTCCCAAGAGCATTCTGACCTGGGGCATCGAGTTCAGCAGCAAGCTCACCGCGGCAATGGCGCAGCAGCTCACCACGGCATCGAAGGCCTACGGCGGCGTCATGGTCTGGGAGTACTCGCAGGGCACCGAGCCTCAACTGTGGCCGGCGGTTCAGGGCAGCATCTGAAGGGGCGGTCAGCTCTCCTCGGGCGCTGGTCGGCTTGAAACGGGTCTCCGCGCAGCCTTCGCCACGCCCGTGTCGAGGCGCGCGGCGCCGGCGGCGCGCGGCGCCTCTAGATCGAGCGTCAAGCGGGCGCTGATCGCCACGCCGTCCGTGGCGCGCCACTTGCGGCGGCGGGTCTTTCCCTTCGAGACCAGGTCTCCGAGCTCCGCGTCCGAGATGCGGCGCCCCGCGACCTCGAACCAGATCACGAACGCGCACCCTTCGCGCCACCGCGAGCACCCCCATCCGCGCTTTCCGGCGACGAGGCCTCCTTCGCGACAGCGCGGGCACGCGAGCGCGACGCGCTTGGCGCCGCCCGCCGCGCCAGCGCGCTTGCGCGGCGCGGGCGGCGACGCGGCGGGCCCCGGCGCCTTCGCGTGGCCGAGACTGCCGCGAATCGTCGTGACGACGTCGCCCACGTAGCGCGAGATGTCCGCCATGAAGGCGGCGCGCGTTTCTTCGCCGCGCGCAACGCGCGCCAGGCGCGCCTCCCACGTGCCCGTCAGCTCGGGCGACGCGAGGCTCGCGACGGGAAGCGCGTCGATGAGCCCGAGGCCGAGCGCGGTGGGAATCAGGTGCTTGCCGTCGCGGGTCAGGAAGGTTCGTCGGAGGAGCGTCTCGATCGTCGCGGCGCGCGTCGCCGGCGTGCCCAGCCCCGAGTCGCGCATGGCGGCGCGCAGATCCTCGTCGGTGATGTCGCGCCCCGCCGATTCCATCGCGCCGAGCAACGTCGCCTCGGTGTGACGCGGCGGCGGGCGGGTCTGCTTGGTCAATGCCTGGAACGTCCCGTCGAGCCTCTGGCCCTCCGCCAGCGGCGGCAGCGTGGGCCCGGCCTCGCCGTCGCCGTCGCCGTCGCGCTTTCGGTCGCCCTCGGGCGCGCGGCCTTCACCGAGCTGCGCCACGGCCTGCCAGCCCGCGACGAGCCGCACCCGACCGCGCGCGAAGTAGCGATCGGGTGGCGGCGGCAGCGTCGCCACCAGCTCCTCGTCCGCGGGTGCGGCGTCGCCCAGGGGCGGGGCCGGCGCCCGCTCGCTCGCGGCGAGCGTACCCACGCGGATGACGACGTCCGTGAGCGCGAACTCCGCGTCGGGGTGGAACGCGCCCAGGAACCGCCGCGTCACGAGATCGAAGATCCGCTGTTCGTCGCGCGGCAAGTCTTCGAGGCGCACGGGCTTCCCCGTGGGGATGACGGCGTGGTGGTCGTGGACCTTGGCGTCGTCAAACACGCGGCGCGAGCGCGGCGGCGGCGCCGCCAGCAGCGGCTGCGCGAAGGGCGCGTAATCCGGCAGCGCCGCGAGCGCCCGGAAGATCTTGGGCAGCTCCTTGGCCATGTCGCCCGTGAGGTGGCGTGAATCCGTGCGGGGGTAGGTGAGGACCTTGTGGCGCTCGTAGAGCGCCTGCGCCGCCGCCAGCGTCGCCGTCGCGCTCAGGCCGTAGCGTCGGTTGGCCGTCCGTTGCAGCGACGTGAGGTCGAACAGAAACGGCGGCGGCTCGCGCACGCGGCGTTGCCGAAGGCGTTCGACGACGGGACCGTCGGGCGCGGCGGCGGCGGCCCGCGCCTCGTCGCGCGTCACGATGCCGCCCGCGAGCTCGTGGCTTCGCAGGCGGGAGCGCACGGCCTTGCCGTCCGGGAGCGTGACGCCCCAGAGGGCGGTGACCTTGTCAGCGGTGACCGAGGGATCGGCCGCGGGCGTGAAGACGCCGCGCACCTGCCAGTAGTCCCGCGGCTGGAACTGGCGGATCTCGTGCTCGCGCCGCACGACGATGGCCAGCGTAGGCGTCTGTACGCGGCCGATCGAGTACAGCGGCGACTCGCTTCGCGCGTCGCGCCCGCGCCGCGGCGCTCGCCGAGGCCGCGCGGCAGGGGCCGCGGAGCGCGCGCTCACCGTGACGGCGCGCGTGGCGTTCATCCCCACGAGCCAGTCGGCCTCCGAGCGGCAGCGCGCCGCGGCGGCGAGCGCGTCGAAGTCGGCGCCTGGGCGCAGCGCTGCGAAGCCGGCGCGGACGGCGTCGTCGGTCAACGAGGAGATCCACAGCCGGCGCGTGGGCAAGTGGCTCCCCGCGAGCTCGTAGACGTAGCGAAAGATGAGCTCGCCCTCGCGCCCGGCGTCGCAGGCGTTGACGACCTCGGTGAAGCGCCGGTCGCGCAAGAGCTCGCGCACGACGCGCAGCTGCTCGCGCGTCCCCGGCACGGGCCGGAGCTTGAACGCCGACGGGATCATGGGCAGCGTGTCCAGCCTCCATGCCTTCCAGCGCCCGTCGTAGGCCGCCGGCTCTTCCAGCTCGACGAGGTGACCGATGCACCAGGTCAGCACGCGCCCCGCGCCCTCGATCGCGTGCTTGCCACCGCCGCGCACGCCCAGCACGCGCGCGAGGTCGCGCGCGACGGAAGGCTTCTCGGCGATGACGAGCTGCACGGCGGGACCACCTTACCGGTTGTCGGCACCGACCTCCGCTTGTTGCCTGCGTCCGGCAGCGCGTAGCGTGCAACGTGCAACGTGGCCGCCTGGTCGCGCCGCTCCGTTTTCTCGCCCCCGAGGAGGGGGATCAGATATGGTCTCGTGTCCTCCGCGGTCGCGTGTAATCGGGGGGAGCTGCGAAGAGCAAGGGAACAAACATGAGTGACATCGTCCTCGACACCAAGCCGATCTTGGAGCGCTTTCGTCTCAATGGACGCACGGCCCTCGTGACCGGAGCCGGCGGAGGCATCGGGCGCGGCTACGCGCACGCGCTCGGCGAGGCAGGCGCGTCCGTCGCCGTCGTCGACATCGCGCTCCCCCAAGCGGAAGAGGTCGCCCAAGAGCTGACGGTCAAGGGCGTCGACGCCATCGCGCTCAAGGCCGACGTGACGAAACCGGCCGAGGTGACGGCGACGGTGAAGAAGGTCCTCGATCGCTGGGGCAAGCTGACGATCGGCGTCAACAACGCCGGCCGGGGGCAGTGGGTTCCGTCCGAGGACATGAGCGTCGAGGACTGGGACAAGATGTTCGATCTCAACACGAAGGCCGTCTTCTTGTGCGCGCAGGCCCAAGGCCGCGCCATGCTCGCGGCGGGCTACGGCAAGATCATCAACACCGCCTCGATCTCCGGCTCGATCGTCAACATTCCTCAAAACCAGGCCGCTTACAACACCAGCAAGGCGGCCGTGATTCACCTGACGCGCAGCCTGGCCGCCGAGTGGGCAGAACGCGGCGTGCGGGTCAACAGCATCAGCCCCGGCTACACGCGCACGAAGCTGCTCGAGAACCTCCTGGCGACGCCGGAGGGCAAGAAGATTCTCCCCGTCTGGACCGAGGCGACGCCGATGAAGCGCATGGCGGAGGTCACCGACCTGCAAGGGGCCGTCGTCTACATGGCTTCGGAAGCCTCGGACTTCATGACGGGCAGCGACGTCGTCGTCGACGGCGGCTACTGCTGCTGGTGAGATCCGCCTCCGGGCGCCAGCTGACGACCGGTCCCCCCTCCCTGCGCCGCGCGCTCACGCCTTGCCGTCGAGGCCCCAGTCGTTCTCGTGGTGGGCGCCCGGGTCCAGTGTGAGCAGGCCGTCTCCGCTGTTGAAGGCGTTGGGGGCGCACGTGAGCGCCTCCATACACAAGCCGCGCCGCCGATGCGCAGGAACGGGCAGCGTGTCGCCGCTGTACGCGACGATGTACTTGAAGTTGCCGTCCATCCAGACCTCGACCCAGCGCTTGCCGCC
Source organism: Polyangia bacterium (assembly GCA_035939455.1). GTDB lineage: Bacteria > Myxococcota_A > Polyangia > Fen-1088 > Fen-1088 > DASZFV01. The sequence continues at coordinate 10,611 of DASZFV010000336.1, read as the reverse complement.
GGGCGCCGTGAGGCGCGCGCGCGCGCGCCCGTCCTTGCCGCGCGCGAGATCCGTGTACGTGGTGTCGAACTTCACGGCGCCGATGACCTTGGGCTTGCGGAAGTCGAGCGGCGAGCCGGCCACGGGCGCACGGCCCACCGGGATGAGGCGGGCGTTCGTGGGCAGGTAGGTCGCCGCGGGCAAGATCAGCGTCGCCGCATCGAGCGCGCCCGTGCCAACCTGGAAGTACGGGTGGGAGCCGAGCCCGAGCGGCAGCGCATGCGCGCCGGCGTTGGTGGCCCGCGTGTGCACGGAGAGGCCGTGCTCGCCCAGGCGGTAGGTGATCGCGAGCTCGAGCGTGTAGGGGTAGCCCTCGGTGGGGAACAGCCGGAGCGACAGCGTGACCATGTCGTCGCGGCGGTCGACGAGCTTCCAGTCGCGGTAGCGCACGAGCCCGTGCAGGGCGTTCTCGTCACCCACGTCGTTGATGGGCAGCTGCTGCTCGGCGCCCTGGAACGTATACTTGCCGTGGTCGACGCGACCCGGCCATGGCGCGAGGACCTGACCCATCCCGTAGCGGGACATCTCGTCGGGGCCGAAGGTGTCCAGCAGCTCGACGCCCGCGACCTGGAACGAGCGCAGCGTGGCGCCCACCTCGGTGACGACGGCCTTGTAGTTCCCGTGCTCGATCTCATAGGGCGTCCCGGTGGGCGCGGGCGGGTGAGACCCCGAGCCGGACGCCGATGCCGGCGTATTACCCACGGCGGCAGGCTCCGCGGCGCGCGACGACCGCGCGGCCAGGACCATCGCACCCGCGCCAGCACTGGCCGACTGCAGGAAGACGCGTCGCTGTCGATTTGCAATCATGGGCAACTCCCGTTCGTGGGTTGGAGGGCGGGCACATATCAGTACGCGCGGCCCGCGCTGTCAACGCGCGGCCTCGCCCTTCTGCTTGCCGGCGAGCACGGCGACCAGAACGACGGCGCCGAGCACGCTGCCTTGCCAGTCCGGGTTGATGTCCAGCAGTGTCATGACGTTGTGGAGCACGGCGATGATGACGACGCCCACGATGGTGCCGAAGATGTGGCCGCGACCGCCCGTGAGGCTGCCGCCGCCGATCACGACGGCGGCGATGGCGTCGAGCTCCATCATGACGCCGCTCGTGGGGTCGGCAGCGGCCAGGCGCGAGATAGCCAGCACGCCCGCGAGACCGGCCAGCGCGCCGCACGATGCGTACACGACGATCTTCACGCGGCGCACGGGCACGCCCGCCAGGCGCGCCGCCTCCTCGTTGCCTCCGACGGCATAGATGTACCGGCCGAGCGGGTAGTGCTCGAGCAGCACGTAGCCCAAACCGTACACGAGCGCCGTCAGCAAGAACGGGACGGGCAGCAAGACGTGCACGCGCGCGAGCGAGACGTCCAGGGTCTCGCTGAGCAGGCTCAAGCCTTCAGGCAAGTGATAGAGCGACTTGTTGTGGGTCACCACCCGCGTGAGGCTCCGCGCCACGGCCATCATGGCCAGCGTCACGACGAAGGGCGGCAGGCGCCCGAACGCGATCAGCAGCCCGTTGAGCGTGCCGAGCGCGCCGCCCACGAGCACTCCGGCGAGCACGCCCACCGCCACGCCGGCGCCGCTCTTGAGCATGAGCGCCGTCACGATGCCCACGAAGGCCAGCACCGAGCCGACCGACAGATCGATGCCGCCGGTCAAGATGACCAGGGTCATGCCAGCCGCGATGATGGCGTTGATCGACATCTGCCGGGTGATATTCAGGAGATTCTCGCCGCTCCAGAACGACGGCGTCGCGAGCGAGATCGCCACGACGAGCGCGAGCAGCACGGCGGGCAGGGCCCAGCGCCGCAGCGCCGGCCACGCGGCCCATGACGGCTCCGCGCTCAAGCGCTCACCGCCGCCGCGCTCTCGTCCGTGAACGCCGTGGCGAGCTCCAGGAAGCGCTCCGGCGTCGCCTCCGCGCGCGAGAGCTCGCCGCTGACGCGACCGCGACACATGACGAGCACGCGATCGGCCAGACCCAGGACCTCCGGCAGCTCGGAGGAGATCACGACGATTCCGGCGCCCTCGCGGGCCAGCTGGTTCATGAGCCGGTAGATCTCTTGCTTGGCGCCCACATCGATGCCGCGCGTGGGCTCGTCGAAGATGAAGACCTTCGCGCCGAGGTGCATCCACTTCGCGAGCACCACCTTCTGCTGATTGCCGCCGCTCAACGTCGACACGAGCTGCGCGGGCGAGTGGGCCTTGATGCGCAGGCTCTCGCACAGGGAGGCAACGGCGCCGGCCTCGGCGCTGCGCTGGATCTGGCCGAACCGGCCGCGCGTCTTGCCGAGCGCCGCCAGCGTGATGTTCGCCGCCACGCTCAGGCCGAGGACCAGCCCCTCGTGCTTGCGGTCTTCGGGCGCGAGCACGAGGCCGGCCCTCAGGGCGCCTCGCACCGAGCCGAGCGGCATCGGCTTTCCGCACAGCGTAACGGCGCCCTCGGCCGACGGGTCGGCGCCAAACAGCGCACGCGCCACCTCCGTGCGACCCGAGCCCATGAGGCCGGCGAGTCCCAGCACCTCGCCGGCCCGCAGGTCGAAGCTCACGTCGGCGACGCCGGCGCGGCTGCGCAGGCCCCGCACCTCGAGCAGCGTATCGCCGACCGTCGCCGCGCGCGCCGGGTAGACGTCACGCACGTCGCGCCCCACCATCAAACGGATGAGCTCCCCCTTGCTGGTCTCGCGCAGCGACCCCTCGTGCACGCGCTCGCCGTCGCGGAAGACCGTGGCGCGGTCGCCGAAGGCGAACACCTCCTCGAAGCGGTGCGTGACATAGAGGATGGCCACGCCTTCGGCCTTCAGCCGCGCCAAGATCGCGCCGAGGCGCTCGACCTCGTGCTGGGCCAGCGCCGACGTGGGCTCGTCGAGGATCAGCACGCGGCACTCGTCGAGCAAGGCCGCGCCGATCTCGACGAGCTGCTGCTGCGCGACGGACAGACGCTCCACCGGACTGTCGACGTCGAAGTCCACGCCGAGCTTGCGCAGGGCCGCCCGAGCCCGCGCGCGCATCGCGCCGTGCTCGAGCTGACCGAAGCGGCCGCGCAGCTCGCGGCCGAGCGACATGTTCTCGGCGGCGCTCAGGCTCGCGATCAGGTTGAGCTCCTGATGAATCACCGAGAGCCCGAGGGCGCGCGCCTGCCGGGGGCTCGCGATCTCGACGGGGCGGCCCGCCAAGGAGAGCGCGGCGCCGGCGTCGGGCGAGGTGGCGCCTGCCAGCACCTTCACGAGCGTCGATTTTCCGGCGCCGTTCTCACCGAGCAGCATGTGGACCTCGCCGGAGAACAAGCGAAGCTCAACGTCGCGCAGCGCCCGGACGCCGGGGTAGGTCTTCGAAAGGTGTTTGACCGCCAGGACCGGCGCGGGGGCTCGTTCGGGGACGGCGCTGCTCACTCCGCCCAACCGGGATAGCTGGCGACGTTTTCTCGCGTGACGAGCGAACCGGGGATCGGGAAAAATGGCGGGAGCTTCTCGCCGCTCATCGCGCGCAGGGCTTGCTCGAGGGCGGCGGTGGCCATTTTTTGAGGGAACTGGGCCGCCGTGGCGGCGAACGCGCCGCCCTGGCGAATGGCCTCGATGGCCTCTGGCGAGCCGTCGACCGCGATCAAGAACAGCTGCTTGTCGCGTTTGGCCTGCTTGACGGCCTGGAGCGCGCCGAGCGCGGTCGGGTCGTTGACGGCCCAGATGCAATCCAGCTTCGGATTCGCCGTGAGGACGTTCTCCGTGATGTTGACGGCGGCGAGGCGTTCTCCGAGCGTCGACTGCTCCGACACGATCTGGATGCCCGGGAATTGCTTGAAGATGCTCTTCGCGCCCTCCTCACGCTTGAGCCCCGACGTCACGTTGGAGTGCGTCAGCAGCGCCACCCTGCCCTTGCCGCTCAAGCGCTTGACGATGTACTCGCCCGTGAGGACGCCCAGCTTGAAGTTGTCGGACCCGACGAAGGTGGCGACCTTGCCGCCGTCGGCCGTGACGTCGATCGTGACGACGGGAACGCCCTTCTGGTTCGCCTTCTCGACCGACTTCACGATCGCAGCCGAGTCCACCGGGTTCAACAGGATGGCGTCCACTCCCTGCGCCAAGAAGTCTTCGATGGCGGCGGCTTGCTTGTTCGAGTCGAGCTCGGCGTCGTTCTCCCGAAACTGAAGGCCCTTGTACTCTGCCGCCTTGCGCGCCACGCTCTTGATGACCGAGAAGAACGGGTTGTTGTACGTCATCAACGTGAGCCCGATGGTCTTTTGCTTGGGCGCCCGCGCGCCGCCGCCGGAATCGTTCGAAGGCGACTCGCTCGCCGCTCTGTTGCCATTGCCGGCGCGCTCCACCTTGCAGCTCGCCAGCTGACAGAACCCCAAAACACAGAGACCGACCGTGAACGTCAATGACTTGCGTCGCTGCAACTCGGCCTCCTCAGGTTCAGGCGCGGCGAGAGTAAGGCACGGGCTGTGCTCTCGCAAGCAGGGCAGAGCCCATGTCTTGCACGACAAGCGCCCCTCTGACCGAGGCGGCTCGGTGCTGGCGCGCATCGCGCGCAGCAGCGTTAGATCGCGCGCAGTCGCGTTAGACTGTCGGTCCATGGAGACCGTGCCGACCGGTCCCGGGGCGTACGACCCCTTCGACCCCGACGTGAAGCGCGACCCGTACCGCCACTACGCGGCGCTGCGGCGCGATCGGCCGGTGCACCTCGTCGCGGCGCGCGGCATGTGGGCCGTGAGCCGGCACGCCGACGTCGGGTTCGCGCTCAAGCACCCCGAGCTGTTCTCTTCCTCCGTGAACGCCGACCGAGCCGAGATCCCCGCGAGCGAGACGCTGCTGGGCTCGGACCCGCCCGCACACACCGACCTGCGCAAGCGCGTCGAGCGCAGCTTCACGCCACGGCGGATTCGGGCGCTGGCCGCGCGGCTCCGGGCCCTCGCGCGCGAGCTGACGGCCACCTTCGCGGCGCGCGGCGCGTGCGACGTCGTCGCGGACCTCGCGGCGCCGTTGCCGGTCGTCGTCGTCGCCGAGCTCATGGGGATCGATCCCCGACGCCACGACGATTTCAAGCGCTGGGCCGACGCCGTCATCACGCGCGGAACGGGCCGACCCCCGACGGCGGAGCGGGGCGCGCTCGACGCGCGCGTCGCCGCCTTCAAGGCGTTTCTCGGCGACGCCATCGAGGCGCGGCGGCGCGCGCCGCACGACGATCTCTTGAGCGCGCTCGTCCGCGACGAGGAAGGCGCGGCGGGCCTGACACCCGCGCAGGCGCTGAACTTCGCCGTCTTGTTGCTGCTGGGCGGCGCCGAGACGACGACGCACCTCATCGGCAACGCCCTGCGCGCGCTCTGCGCCGATGAGGCCATCCTCGCGCGCGTGCGCGAAAATCGAGCGCTCGTCCCGGCGCTCGTCGAAGAGACCTTGCGCCATGACGCGCCCGTGCAGAGCGTCCTGCGGCGGACGACCGAGGAGGTCGAGCTCGCGGGGACGCGCATCCCCGCCGGCGCCGTCGTCCTGCTGTTGCTCGGCGCGGCCAACCGCGACGAGAGCGTCTTCGCCGAAGCCGAGCGGTTTCGCCTCGATCGCGAGAACACGAAGCACCTCGCCTTCGGCGTGGGCCCGCACTACTGCCTGGGCGCGACGCTCGCGCGCATGGAGGCCGAGGCGGCGCTCGAGCCGTTGCTGGCCTTGCCGAACCTCCGGCTGGCGCGGCCGGAGGTCGAGCTCGTCGACTCGTTCGTGCTCCGCGGTCCGCGCGCGCTCGAGCTCGCGTTCGGCGTGTGAAAAGCCGAGGCGGCCGCCCTCAACCGCGCCAGGCCGAGAAGGCCGAGAAGGCCCCGAAGACGAAGAACAAGCTCGCCGCGACGATGCGCACCCAGGGCCCCTGCACGCGCGCGGCGAGCCGGTCCCCGACGGCGACCGCCAGGCCGTCCGCCACGAGCATGCCCGCCGTCGTGCCCGCCGTGACGCTCACGAAGTCGTGAAAGCGCGCGCCGAGCGCCACGGTAGCGAGCTGGGTCTTGTCGCCCATCTCGGCGAGGAAGAACAAGACGACCGTCGTGACGAAAGGCCCGAAGCGCGATGGACGCTCGGCGTCGTCGAGCTTGTCCGGCCGCAGCGTCCAAAGCCCGAAGCCGACGAACGTCACGGCCAGGACGGCCGCCATGACGCGCGTCGAGAGCCGCGCCGCGATGAGCACGCCGACCGTCGACGCGAGCGCGTGGTTGGCGAGCGTGGCCACGAGGATACCGGCCATGACGACCCACGGCCGGCGAAACCGTCCCGCGAGCGAGAACGCGAGGAGCTGCGTCTTGTCGCCCATCTCGCTCACCGCGACGAGCGCGAAGCTGCTGCCCACGGCCTCCCAGCTCATGATGAACCCACCTTACCTCGCGTCTTCGCAGGGCGCCTTCGCACGCGCCACGGCGCCGCTCAGCCTGTCGCCACTTTTCGCGCGATCTCCGTGAAGACGGCGTTCGCCGCGTAGCGCTCGCCGCCGTCGGGGAGGATCACGACGAAGCGCTTGCCCGCCATGCCTGGCCGCCGCGCGAGCGCGAGCGCCGCGAAGAGCGCCGCGCCGCTCGACATGCCCGCGGCGAGCCCCTCCCGGCTCGCGAGCTGGAGCTGCGTGCGCACGGCTTGCTCCTCCGTCACGGTGACGACCTCGTCGATGACGGCGCGGTTGAGGATCTCGGGCACGAAGCCCGCGCCGAGCCCGGGCAGGTGGTGGTTCCCCGCGGCCCGCCCCGACAGCACGGCCGCGGTCGCCGGCTCGACCGCTACGACGCTGCACCCGGGACGCCGGGCCTTCAGAACCTCGCCCACGCCCGTGATCGTGCCGCCCGTGCCCACGCCCGCCACGAAGACGTCGACGTCGCCCGCCATATCGGTCCAGATCTCCTCGGCGGTCGTGCGCCTGTGAATCTCGGGATTGGCCGGGTTGCGGAACTGCTGGAGCAGGACCGCGCCCGGCGTGGCCGCCACGAGCTCCTCGGCCTTGCGCACGGCCTCTTTCATCAAAGCCCCGGGCGTGAACACGATGTTCGCGCCGAGCATGCGCAGGAACGCGACACGCTCCTGAGAGATGCGCTCCGGCATGGTCAGCGTGAGGCGATAGCCTTTGGCGGCCGCCACGAAGGCGAGCGCGATGCCGGTGTTTCCGCTCGTCGGCTCGACGAGCATCGATCCCGGCTTGAGCGCGCCGCGGCGCTCCGCGTCCTCGACGAGCGCCGCGCCCACGCGGTCCTTGACGCTGCCGCAGGGATTGCGCGACTCCATCTTGACGAAGATCTGCGCGCCCCCCGTGTCGAGGCGGCGCAGCTCGACGAGCGGCGTCCGGCCGACGGACCGAACGACGTCCGGGAAAACCATGTCCTCTCTTAGCACGGGTGGCCTGCCGAACGGGTCGCCCGTCCTCCTGGATGCGGTCGCTCGGGACCATCGATTCGAGAGCAAGAACCGGAGTGCGCGGCGTAGGCTGAAGCGTCAGCCTGGGACCATGAGCGCTTCCCCGCAAAGACGCCCTTCCGCGCCCAGCCGCGCCCGCGATCCCCGCGTCGCCGCCGTCGAGCGCGCCTGCCGGCTCATCGAGCGTAGCGACGAGCCGCCGTCCCTCGCGGCGCTCGCGGCCTCGGCCGGGCTCAGCCTCTGGCACTTTCACCGCGTCTTCAAGGGCGCGACGGGCGTGACGCCCAAAGAGTACGTCTCCGCCCATCGCGCCAAGCGCGCCCGCGCCGCCCTCGAAGGCGGCCGCTCCGTGACCGACGCCATCTACGAAGCCGGCTTCGGCTCGAGCGGGCGTTTCTACGAAGCCTCCGACCGCATGTTGGGCATGACGCCGACGCAGTACCGCGCGGGCGGCGCCACCACCGAGATCCGCTTCGCGATCGGCGCGTGCTCGCTCGGCCTGACACTCGTCGCCGAGAGCGAGCGCGGCGTATGCGCGATCCTGCTCGGCGATGAGCGGGAGGTGCTGCGCGGCGACCTGCGGCGGCGGTTCCCGCGCGCGCGCCTCGTCACGGGCGACCGGAGCTTCGCGGCGACCGTCGCGCGCGTCGTCGCCTGCGTCGAGACTCCGCAGCTCGGCCTCGACCTTCCCCTCGACGTGCGCGGCACCGCCTTCCAGCATCGGGTCTGGCGCGCATTACGGGTAATTCCTCCAGGAACCACATGTACTTACGCTGAGATCGCCCGTCGCATCGGCGCGCCGCGAGCCATCCGCGCCGTCGCTGGCGCCTGCGCCGCCAACCCGCTCGCCGTCGTGATTCCGTGCCACCGCGTCATAAGAAATGATGGAGGGCTGGCCGGCTATCGTTGGGGACTCGAGCGCAAGCGCGCGCTGCTGACGCTTGAATCAAGTAAGTAGCTGTAATAATTCAAATAGCGACATATTGTCCCCAGAACGACACTTGAGTGACGATTGGCTTGCCTGGTAGGCCCCTACTACCCGTCTAAATTAGGACGGAGGTGGTGATGTCTGCTCCCCTCAGATTCCGAAGCCGCGGGTTATGGCGTGCCTGCGCGATTGCGATAGCGGCGACTGGTTGTACCGGCTATGTCGGCGGTCCCTCCTCAGGGCAGCCGGGCTCCAACGTTGGAGGCCCCGGCTCCGCTGCCACCGGCGGAGTGTCGAGCACGGGAACGGCGGGCAGCAGCGCGCTCGTCACGTGCAACGCTGCCGCGCCCGATCCGGGCGATGCGCCGCTCACGCGCCTCACCCAAGAGCAGTACCTCAACACCATAAACGATTTGTTCGGCCCGATCGACTTGACGTCGATCTACCCGAGCAGCCAGAACGCCTACCAGTTCGGCCTCGCGCAGGCCGACGTCGACGGCTCCGACCTCGATCATTACCAGCGCGCCTCCGAGCTCGTCGCGTCGACGGTCGTCGGCAATGCGTCGACGTTGGCGCAGATCGCGCCGTGCGCGCAGGGCGCCGACCCGCGGGGCTGCGCCACGTCGTTCCTGCAGGGCTTCGGCACGAAAATCTATCGCGCGCCGGTCGATGCCACCGACCTCCCTCGACACCTCGCGCTCTACGACGCGGGCGCCCTCAATGGCGGTTACACGCACGGCATCCAGCTCCTGCTCCAGGGCATGCTCCAATCGTCGCGGTTTCTCTACCGGGTCGAGCTCGGCACGGCGGCGGCCGTGGGCCCGAAGGCCATCAAGCTGTCGGGCTACGAGCTCGCGGCGCGCCTGTCGTACGGGCTCTGGAACACGACGCCCGACGACACGTTGATCGCGGCGGCCACGGCAGGGTCCATCGCCACGGCCGCGGACGTGGCCAGCCAGCTGCAGCGGATGATCAAGGACCCGCGCGGCGCCACCATGGTGCCGCACTTCCTCTCGTCGTGGATCCAGCTGCCGGGCCTCGGCGGCCTCGCCAAGGATGCCGCGATCTACCCGGAGTGGAGCAGCGACCTGAGCACCGCGATGGCCACGCAAGCGACGAGCTTCTTCAATGACGTCCTCACGAACAAAGGCGGCACGATCAGCTCGCTCCTGACCTCGCAGACGATCTTCATGAACAACAAGACGGCGCTGCTCTACGGCGCCGCGGCGAGCGGCATGCCGGCCGACGGCAGCTTCCAGGCATCGCAGCGCACTGACGGCGCCGCCTCGGGGCTGCTGACGTTGCCGGCCTTCCTCGCGACGCAGTCCAAGGCCAGCGAGAGCTCGCCCATCTATCGCGGCAAGTTCGTGCGCGAGCAGCTGCTCTGCCAGGAGCTGCCCTCGCCGCCGGCGACTGTGCCGCCCGCTCCGCAGGTCACGCCCGGCGTGTCGACGCGCGAGCGCCTCACGGAGCACGAGGTCAACGCCACCTGCGCGGCCTGCCACGTGATGATGGATCCCATCGGGTTTGGCTTCGAGAACTATGACGGCATCGGCCGCTATCGCACGACCGACGGTGGCAAGCCCATCGACACTTCGGGCACGCTCACCATGAGCGACGTCAACGGCACGTTCACCGGGGTCGCCCAGCTGGGCGCGAAGCTCGCCTCGAGCCCGACGGTCGAGGCGTGCTTCGGAAAGCAGTGGTTCCGCTATGCCATGGGCCGCGCCGAGCAGACCGTCGATGCTTGCTCGCTGCAGGCGATGGCGAAGACGTTCCACGCCGCGGGCGGTGACCTCCGCACGCTGCCAGCGGCTCTCGTTCAGACACCGGCATTCCTCTATCGCCGAGTCATGCAAGGGAGCACCCTATGAGCACCGACAGCCGCACCAAGTTCACGCGACGCCGCCTCCGGGGCGGGCTCGGCGGGCTCACGGTGGCGCTCACGGCGCCTATTTGGAAGCCGTCGACGACGTTCGGCGCCGCCGCCAAGCCGGTCAAGCGGTTCATCGGCGTGTTCTCGGCGAACGGAACCATCGGTGCCTCTTTCTTCCCCAACGTGACCGGCGCCGACACCCCGCTCACGCTCGGTCCCGAGTGCCGCATCCTCGCGCCCATGGCCGCCTACACGAGCAAGATGCTCGTGCTCAAGGGCGTCGACATGACCTCGACGTTCGGCGCCAACCACCCGGGCGGTCCACACATGAAGGGCCCGGGCGGCATGCTGACGGGCGGGACGCTGCTGCCCGGACCGTTCACGGGCTCCGAGGG
>DASZFV010000335.1:0-4147 GCA_035939455.1 Polyangia bacterium | reverse complement strand
GCGCGTAGTGCGCCGTCGCCTTGTGGGCCGCGGGCGCCTCGGGCGAGCGGTAGACCTCGACGAGCACGAAGCGCGTCGGATCCTCCGTGGACTGCACGACGTCGAACCGCGCTACGCCCGGCTCGCGCACGCTCGCGCGCGCGTTGTCGAGCGTGGCGGTCCGGAACGCCTCGACGCCCTCCGGTCTCACGTGGACCTGAACATGCACGATGATCAACGACTGCGACATGAGGCATGATGCTACCCCATGGCCTCGGCCGACGTCCCGCGCCGCCGATTCCTGCCCGCGCCGGAGACGCCCGCGTATCACCTCTTGCTCGCGGCCGTCGCGCTGCTGATCCTCGGTCCGCTCGGCGGCGTCACCTCGGCGTACATGACCTTCAGCCTGGGGTTCTCGGTGGGCGGTCAGGTGCTCGCCGGCATCCTGGGCAGCACCGTCACGTACGGCTACGGCCCGGAGGGCAAGCACGGCGCGAACTACATGCAGACGATGGCGGCGAGCGTCGCGTCGATGTCGGGCATGGGCGTGCTCATCCAGGGCATGGTGTGGCTGGGCGTGCCGCTGCCACCCGGCTGGGTGCTGTTCCTCTACTTCGGCTGCATCGGCATGTTCGGCATCGGCGTGGGCATGCTCTACACGCCCATCCTCGTCGAGAAGATGAAGCTCGAGTTCCCGTCGGGGCACGCCGTCGCGAACATCCTGCGCGCGCTCACCGACAAGCGCCTCTTGCGTCGCTCGGTCGGCAAGCTCGGCGGCGGCGCCCTGGGCGGCATCGCCGCCGGCGCGATCGTCGAGCACGTAGCCTTCCTGGGCAGCCTCGGGATCTCCGCCTCGACGATCGGCACGGGCCTCATCATCGGCTCGCGCATCGCCGTCCCTGCCCTGCTCATGGGCGGCACGCTCGCGGTGCTCGCGCCGCACCTTCGCGCCATCGGGTGGCTGGGCCCCCACGACCCGTTCCGCAAGATCGGCTTCCTCATCGCGCTCGCCATGATCATGGGCGCGGCCGTCGTCGATCTCGCGATCCTCGCCGTCGAGGCGCTGCGGCGCCTTCGCGCCGTCGCGGCCGAGCGCGCTGCGGCGCCCGCCGAGGATCGCCTGGCGGCGGGCGGCCTGGGCGCGCGCGGCTTGCTCGCCTGGGTCGTGCTCTGGGGCGCCGCCATCGTCGTCGTCGCCAGCGTGCTCCTGCACCAACCGGCCCGCTTCGTCGTCGTGGGCGTGCTCCTGTCCTTTGTCTTCGTCTTCATCAATGGCATCTCGTGCGGCATCTCGGACTCGAACCCGATCTCGAGCGCCTTCGTCGTGTCCGTGCTGCTCATGTCGCTGCTGGGCCTGCGCGATCCCGCCGTGGGCATGATGGCGGCGAGCGTCCTGCTCGTGTCGTGCACCGTGGGCGTCGACATGCAGCAGGATCGCTCGACGGGGTGGCGGCTCGGCTCCGATCGCCGCATGCAGTTCCGTTATCAGGCCGTGGGGATCGTCATGGGCGCCGCGCTGTGCGTGGCGTTCGCGCGCCTCTTCATGACGGCCTATCCCGTCCTGCGCGTCGACACCTACACCCACCCGGAGGCGCGCGTGGGCGCCTGGCAATCGGCGATGACGTTCAAATTCGTGGGCGCGCTGCGCGGCCTCGGCCACCTCGCATCGCACCAGGTGCGCGCGCTCGCCATCGGGCTCGCGATCGGTCTCGTCGTCCAGATCGCGCGCAAAGGCCTCATGCGCGCGTCGCGCTGGAAGGCGTACGTCGCGTCGAGTCCCGTGGCCTTCGCCATCGGCTGGGCCGTCGACGCGCTCGTGTTGCCGAGCCCCTACGCCTCGTCGTTCGGCGGCTTCGTCGACCTCTCGACGTCGACGTGGATGGCCGTGGGCGGCGTCGTCGCGTCCGCCATCGCGACCGTCGAGGCGCGCCGGCGCCGCGCGGACGCCGGCCGCGAGGCGCTGCCCGAGGACATGAGCACGAACTCGCTCCTGGGCGGCGGCCTCATCGCGGGCGAGTCGCTCTACACGCTCGTCGTGGGAATCGTGAGCCTGCTCGCGCTGCTCAAATAATCGCCCGCGCGGCTCGGGTCACCGCTTGAGGGTGGCCGCGAGCTTGCGCGGCAGCGGCGCCTCCTCGATGTCGTCGAGCGTCAGCGGCAACGAGAGCGACCAGTTGGGCCACTCGGTGACGGTGCCGGGCATGTTGGGGCGCTCCGACACGGCGAGCGCGTCGTCGAGGGTCGCGAGGAGCACGCGGGAGGGCGCCTCGGCGAGCGCGGCGTAGGTGCGCTCGATGGCGACCTCGGCGGGCGCGTCGACCGGGATATCCGCCTCGCGCGCCATCTTGTCGCGCAGCGCCCGCATGCCTGGCTCGTTGGGTGAAAGGCCGATGCGCTTCTGATCGGCGACGTCGCTGCCCGTCCATAGTCCCGCGATCGTCGCGAGGTCGTGCGTCGTCACGCTCGTGAGCGCGAGCTCGGGGAACTCTCGCGGGGGCGTGGGTTCGAAGTAGAAGAGGCGGTAGGACAGCAGCCGGCGCGCCGCGAGCATCTCGCGCACGCCGTCCTCGACCGTGCCGAGATCCTCGCCCACGATGAAGGCGCGCGCGCGCACGCTCTCGAGCGCGACGATGGCGAGTAACTCGTGGGCGCGCGAGCGCACGTAGGTGCCGCCCTTCGCGCCCAAGCCGGAGGAGCGCGGGATCCAGAAGAGCCGGAAGAGGCCCATGACGTGATCGATGCGCAGGCCGCCCGCGTGCGTGAGCATCGAACGAATGGTCTCGACGAAAGGCCCATATCCGGCGGCGCGCAGCTTGTGCGGGACGAAAGGCGCCAGGCCCCAGTCCTGACCGTTCGCGCTGAACTCGTCGGGCGGCGCCCCGACCGAGACGTCGGCGGCCATGAGGTCTTGCCAGCACCACGCGTCGGCGCCCGCGACGTCGATGCCGATGGGCAGGTCGTTGATGAGCGCGATCTCGCGCGCCGCGCCTGCGAGCTGGAGGTCGAGCAGCCACTGCAGCCAGGCGTGGAAGCGCACGCGCGGCGCTTGCTCGGTGGCGAATGCGCGCGCGCCGGAGCCGTCGGGGCGGCGGACCTCGGCGGGCCAGCGCCGCCAGTCCTTGCCGTGCCGCTCGGCGAGCGCGCAGTACGTCGCGAACTCCGTGAGCGCGGCACGCTGCGTGGCGAGGTAGGCGTCGAAGGCGGCGTCGCCTGCGAAGCGCGCGAACAGCGCCTGCAACGCCTCCATCTTGAGGCGGAAGACGGCATCGCGATCGATGCGCCGGTCCTGGTTGAGCGCTCGGCCCGCGTTGGCGAGGCGCGCGCCGGGCTCGCCGAGCCCCTCGAAGCCAGGAACGTCCTCGACGCGTAGGAAGAGGGGGTTGCGGTAGCGGCGGCTCGATGGGTAGTAAGGCGACGGTTCGATGAGCGGCACGGGCGTCGGCGCCGAGAGCGGATTGATCATGATGCAGCCCGCGCCGAGGCTGCGCGTCCAGCGCCCGAGGCGCGCGAGGTCGGCGAGGTCGCCCATGCCCCAGCTCGCGCGCGAGCGCGTCGCGTAGACCTGCGCGGCCCAGCCCCACGTGCGCAGGTCCTCCGGCAGATGGCAGGCCGCGGGCGCGACGATGAGCAGCGACTCGCGGCCGTCGCGCGCGCGCATGCGGTGGTAGCCCAACGGCAGGTCGCCCGGCAGCTCGCCGTCGGCGACGCGCGTAGAGCCGTCCTCGAGCGCGATCTCGACCGGTTGCGCGAGCGCGCGGTCGCCACCAGGCTGCAGGACGCAAACGGCATCGCCGGCGCTTCCGTCGCGTGCCGCACATGCTCTGCCCGACTCGGTCCCTGAGCCTTCGTCTGATGATCTTTCGTCCGCCGCTCCGCGGGGCTCGTCGGCCTGCGAGACGCCCATGGCCCGTCGGAGCGCGGCGCGCGTCTCGTTCGTCGTGATGTGCTCGGCGCCCTGGGCGTCGTGGTAGCGATCGCAGATCCCGAAACGGTCGGTGGGCATGGGGTGCGCGCGGCTCCAGTTCGCGGTTCGATGCTCGGGCGGTTTTGCCGCAGCCCCATGTTACCCTACGCGCCGCAGATGGCGCGTCACGGCCGCTACACCATCTTGGGCAAGCTCGCCGACGGCGGCATGGCCGAGATCTTCCTCGCGACGCAGCACGGGGCC
>DASZFV010000334.1:0-2886 GCA_035939455.1 Polyangia bacterium | reverse complement strand
CGCGCCCGTCGACGTTCAGCGGTTCCGTCACTCTCGCCAATATCCTTCGCGCGCCACGGCGTCAAAGACCTCTGCCAGGATCGCGAGCCCGTTCCTGGCGGTGGCCTCGTCGATCGTGAGCGCGGGCTGGATGCGGAAGCTCGCGGAGTACGCCATCGTGAGCAGGCCGCGCCGCACGCACTCCGTGAAGATGCGGTTCGTGACCGGGCGCGGGAGTGGCTCTTTGGTGCGCTTGTCCTTGACGAGCTCGACGCGCAGGAAGAGGCCGGCGCCCTGCACGAAGCCCACGAAGGGATAGCGCTCGACGAAGCCCTCGAGCTCGCCCAGCATGGCCGCGCCCACGACGCGGGCGTTCTCGGTGAGCTGCTCGTCGTCGATGATGCGGAGCGCGGCCGCGCCCGCGGCGGCGCCCAGCGGGTTGCCGCCGTAGCTCGACGAGGAGCCCGAGGGGATGCCCCACGGCTTTGCCTGGGAGATCTCGTCGGTCGTCAGCAGACCCGAAAGCGGAAAGCCGCCACCGAAGGCCTTGCCGATCGTGACGATGTCGGGCCGCACGCCCGTGTGCTCGACGCCCCAGCGCTTGCCCGTACGGCCGAGGCCCGTGATCATCTCGTCGGCGATGAGCAGCGCGCCCAGTTCGTCCGCGAGGGCGCGCGCCGCGGGCATGAGCTCCTTCGGCGGCACGATGTTGCCGGCCGTGCCCTGCATGGGCTCGACGATGACGGCGGCTACGGCGCCGGCCGAGGCGGTCTTGACCTGCTTGCGGCCGATCTCCGCGCACGCCACGCCGCAGCTCGGATAGTCGAGCCCCACCGGACACCGGTAACAGTCGGCGTAGGGGATCTGGTGCGCTCCGGGCAACAGGGGACCGAGCTTGGACTTGAAGCTCGAGCCCATGAGCGAGAGCGCGCCCATGGTCTTGCCGTGGAAGCCGCCCCAGTAGCTCACGAACTCGTACTTGCCGGTGTGGCACTTCGCGAGCCGCAGCGCGCTCTCGACGGCCTCGGCCCCGCCCGAGTAGAGCTGCAGGCGGTGCATGCCCGGCGCCGGCGGCTGGGCCGCGAGGCGCTCGGCGAGCTCTACGCGCGCGCGAGAGGTGAACGAGCCGACGGCGATCTTCTCGGCCTGCGCCTTGATGGCGTCGACGTACACGGGGTGCGAGTGACCGAGCGCGCCCACGTTGATGCCGCCGATGAAGTCGAGGTAGGTGTTGCCGTCCACATCGGTGACGGCGCTCCCCTTACCTTCGTCGACGACGATGCCGGCCGCCACGGCGTAGCCCTGAAGTCCTGGCGCCATGTGCGCGTCCTCGCGCGCGCGCAGGGCGCGGCTCTCGGGTCCGGGGACCTCGGTCTTGACGGCGGCCTTTTGGTTCTTGGGCTGCGAGGGATTCATTGACGTCATCGATATCGGGGGGAGCTCACGAGGGGGGCGAAGACGCGGGTCGGCCGGCGGAGAATACAAAGAATCGCTGCATGGGGTAGTTCCATCCGTTGCTCACGATCACCGAGGTGATGACGCGAGCAATCAGGTACTGCAGGCCCAGGATGCCGTTGAAGAGCTCTTCACCCGCGGCGTTGAGACCGAGGCTCGCCATCGACACGAGCGCGTAACGCCAGAGGTGGCGCGAGAAGGCGGCCCCCGCCGCGCGGTACGTGAAGCCGCGGTTGAGCGAGAAGTTCGCGAACGCGCCCACGAAGGCCCCCACGACGGTCGCCGTCACGGGCCGCAGACGGCCGAGCTCGACGCAGGTCACCATGACGACGTAATCCGCCGCCGTCGAGAGGACGGCCACGAAGTGATGCCGAATCCACTGCCGGAACGTCCCGCGGGAGCTCTGCCCGAGCGTGCCCGCCACTAGGCGGATCTCGCCGGCGTGTCGCGGTCGCTGATGATCCCGTGGTCGGTGGTCGGGGGTGGCTGCTCGCTCGGGCGGCGCGCGCGCAGCGCGGCCGCGAGCGCGCCGAAGCGCTGGATCACGGCGACGTTCGTGATGACCGCCACGAGCGACAGCGCGAAGATGATGGGCAGCTCGCGGAGGGCGTGCGAGGGCGTGCCGTCGAACGCCGCGCGTGTGAAGGGCGTGAGCCCCGCGGCGACAAGCAAGTAGACGGCCCGCTCGGCGCGTCTCATGGAACCGCGCGGCAGCGTCACCTGCAACGCCTCGCCCTTCGCGGTCGTGTAGCTGAACATGAGGCTGCCGAAGATGGCGGCCAGCGTCAGCACGAGGACCATCCAGTGCGTGCGGTAGTACACGGCGACGCCGCCCAGGAAGAAGAACTCGACGTAGCGGTCGACGGCGGCGTCGAACACCTCGCCCGCGTCGGAGGCCACGCCCGTGCGGCGCGCGAGCACGCCATCGAGGAGATCACACAGTGACCCCGCGGTCGCGAGGACGCAGGCGAGGCCGAACCACCCGAAGGCCGCGGCGACGCCCGCGAGCAGCGCAGGAACGAGCGAGAAGGCCGTCACCATGTTGGGCGTGATGTGGAGCGCGACGAGGGCACGCACCAAGGGGTTCAGCAGCCAGTACCCCATCTCCATGGAGGCCTTGTTGAGGAAAACGCTGCCGCCGTCCGCGTCGGTGCGCGCGTGACGCGCCCGACCGACGACCAACGCGCGCACGAAGTACACGCCCACCGTGAGCACGACGAGGATCAACATGAAGATCGAGAAGTAGATGTCTTCGATATACATGAGCATCGTGTCTGGAGCGCGTCCTTAGCTTAGGTCTGCGCGTCCGGCAGGGCGACGGCGCGCCCGCGGCGCGCCAGGCGATCGCTGACCTCGTCGCCCGCGAGCGCCGCCAGGCCCTCGAGCGGCAGCTCCCGACTGTCCTGTCCGGCCGACGCGTAGGCCGTCGAGATGAGCTGGACGCACAGGAAC
>DASZFV010000333.1:0-3212 GCA_035939455.1 Polyangia bacterium | reverse complement strand
GACGATGCTCTACTACTGGCGCGGCGATCTCGAGCGCCGCGTGGGCGACGGCGCCGCCGCCGAGCGCCAGCTCTGGACGTTGCTCCACCGGCACCGACTCGCGGCGCTGCACGCCGTCGCCTCGGCGGCGGACGTGCGCGCGCACCTACCGGCCCTCGACGGCTCGCTCTACACGCCGGCCGCGGGGTACGTGGGTCCGGCGCAGGGCCTGGGCGACGGCATCGTCGTCCTCGGAATGTACGGAGCTCTCGGCGCGCCGACGCCCGCGGCGCGCGCGACCGTCGACGAGATCGCCGACGAGCTCGCGGCGCACGGCCTCTTCGAGAAGGCCGACGTCGTGCTCTACGCGGAGGACGAAAACTGCCGCTCGCCGCTCGGCGCCGCATGGCGCGCGGCCCTCGTGGGCGCGCCCGACGCGAACGCGCGCCGCGTGCGCGTGGCCTGGACGTGCAACGAGGATCCCGTCGGGCAGCCCGTCGACGTGCCCATCGTGGGGGCCGACGCCTACGACCCGGCGCGCGCCGTCGCCGCGTGGGCCGCCGGCAAGCAGGCCTGGATCTACAACGGCTTCCGTCCGTCGACGGGCGTGATGATGACGGATACCGAGGCCGTTTCCCTGCGGACCTGGGGGTGGATCGCGGACATGGCGGGCGTGAGGCGCTGGTTCCTGTGGCAGACGACGGCCTGGTACGACGGCAACCGCGGCGGGCACGGGCCTTTCGACCCGTTCGTCACGGCCGAGACCTACCACAACCGCGACGGCGACGCCCTCGTAGGCGACGGCGTGCTGCTCTACCCGGGGCGACAGGTCGATCGCTTCGGGGAGCACTCGACGGGGCTCGCGGGCGTCCTGCCGTCGATCCGCCTCAAGAACCTGCGCCGGGGCATCGAGGACGCGGGCTATTTGCAGCTCGCGCGCGGCGCGCACGCCGCCGAGGCCGACGCCGTGGCGCGAGCGTTGCTCCCGCGCATCCTCGCCGAGGCGGCACCGGGATCGCCGCCCGTCTGGAGCGAGCGGGGAGCCCGGTTCTTCGAGGCGCGCCGCGCGCTCGCGGGGCTCATCGTGGAAGGCGTGGCGCCAAGACCCGCGCTCGCGAGCGCGCGACCGGCGGGCTCGCGCACGGCCGACAACCCTGTCCACGAGCCCGCGCGCTTTCGCCGCCGGCGGTATCTCGTGGGCGTCCCCGTTGCGCTCGTGGCGCTCGCGGCCGCTCTCGCCGGCCGCGCCCTCCGTCGCCGCTCTTGACGCCCGCCCGCGTCTCACCCATCGTTTCGGCACGCACCCGTGGCTGATTCCATCGAAGGGCGCCTGAGCGCGCGCCGAACCGTGTGGACGCGGCTGCGGCTCGCCGTCCTCGCGCTCGCCGTCGCCTATCCCGTGACGCTCCTGCTCGTCGTGGTCGCTCTGCGCGGCATCGGCGACCGCTGGTGGTTGACGACGGTGGCGCTCTATCTGCCGCGCGTGGGCTTCGGCCTGCCGTTGCCCGTCCTCACGCTGGCTTTGACCATGGTCCGGCCGCGTCGCTGGCTGCTCACCCAGGTAGCGGCGTCGCTCCTGCTGGTCTTCCCCCTCATGGGGTTGAAGCTGTCGGGCCCGCGCGCGCCCACGGCCGGCGCGGTCCACCTGCGCGTCATGAGCTGCAACATCGACCTCGGCTCGTCGAGCGCCTCCGAGCTCGTGGCGGCGATCCGCTCGGTCGATCCCGACATCGTCTGTCTGCAGGAGGCGCGCGGCGACGAGGTGCGACCGCTCGCCGAGGGCCTGCCCGGCTATACAGTCCGGCGCGACGGTCAGTTCATCGTCGCGAGCAAGTACGCCATCACCGAAGTCTACGCGCCGCCGTGGCTCCCGCACGCAGGCGAGAAGCACGATCCGAACTTCATTCGTTACCGAATCGCCGCCCCGGGCGGGCCCCTCGATCTCTACGACATCCACCCCGTCTCGCCCCACGGCGCCTTCGATCGGCTGATCGGCGGCGGCCTGCTGCACGAGCTCGCGAGCGGAAGGTTCTTCTTCAACCACGAGGCCTTCCGCAAGCTCGAGCGCAACGCCACCTTACGCAAGCTCCAGGTGGGCGCGGT
Source organism: Polyangia bacterium (assembly GCA_035939455.1). GTDB lineage: Bacteria > Myxococcota_A > Polyangia > Fen-1088 > Fen-1088 > DASZFV01. Next base: position 1,130 of record DASZFV010000333.1, on the reverse strand, counting down.
CGCCGAGCAGGCGGCCGCGTCGCCGTACCCCGTCCTCATCGCCGGCGACACCAACCTGCCTTCGTCGAGCTGGGAGCTCGGGCGCTACCTCGGCGGCTACCAGGATGGCTTCGCCGAGGTCGGGCGTGGATTCGGCTACACCTTCCCCGCGCGCAAGAAGGTGACCTGGCTGCGCCTCGACCGGGTGTTCGCCGACGGGCATTTCCGCTTCCTGTCGTTCTCGCGACTCGACGTACACGTCTCGAGCCACTACCCGGTGGTCGCGGATCTCGAGCGCACGAAGACGACAGGCGATAAATGACACTGCCTTTCGACGGGGCGCGCGGACGAAGTAAACTAGGATGCCCATGAACGCCGGCGGTCCCAGCGGTGGTGACGACGAGGTCTTCGTCTTTCCGACGTCGTACTCGCAGCAGCGGCTGTGGTTCTTGGATCAGCTCCAGCCGGGGAGCGGCGCTTACAACGTTCCCACGGCGGCGCGCCTGCAAGGTCCGCTCGACGCCGCCGTGCTCGAGCGCGCCTTCAACGAGGTCGTCGCGCGCCACGAGTCGCTGCGCACGACCTTCGTCTCCGAGGCCGGCGTGCCCGTCCAGGTCGTCGCGCCCGCGCTCTCGATACCGCTGCCCGTCGAGGATCTGTCGCCGCTCGCGGTCCCGGCGCGCGAGGCGGAGCTCGGGCGCATCCTCGCCGAGGGGGCGTCGGCGCCGTTCGATCTCAAGGCGGGTCCGCTCGTGCGGGCCCGGCTCGTGCGGCTCGGCGTGGACGACCACGTTTTCCTCGTCAACGCGAGCCACATCGTCGTCGACGGCATCGCGATCTCGATCATCTTCAACGAGCTGTCGGCTCTCTACGCGGCCTTCGCGGCCGGCCGGCCGTCGCCGCTGCCCAAGGTCGCGATCCAGTACGCCGACTATGCGCTGTGGCAAAAGGAGTTGCTGCAGGGCCCGGAGCTCGAGCGCCTCGTGAGCTATTGGCGCGAGCGGCTGGGAGGCGAGCTCCCGTCGGCCGAGCTGCCGTCCGACCGGCCACGGCCGGCGACGCCGAGCGGGCGCGGCCACCGGCTGCGCGCGCACCTCGCGACGCGCGAGGGCGCCGCCGCGCTCGCGGCGCTGTGCCGCCAGGAGAAGACC
>DASZFV010000332.1:0-11449 GCA_035939455.1 Polyangia bacterium | reverse complement strand
CGTCTTCTCGATCATCGGCGACGCCTTCCTCGTCGTCGCGGGCGATCGCGCCTTCTTCGCAGGCACGTCGGCCTTCCTCACGGCTCAGATCCTCTACGCGGCGGCGTTCTGGTCGCTGCGCGCGCCCGCGCGGCCCGTCGCGCCCGTGGCCGCCGTCGTCGTCGTCGTCTCGGCGCTGCTCGTCGCCAACCTCTGGCGGTCCGCGGGCTCGATGCGCCCGGCCGTCGCCCTCTACGCCGTTGCCATCACGCTCATGGTCGGCACGGCGCTCGGGACGCTGGGCGGACCCATGCACCCCGTGGCCGCACTCTGCGCCGCGAGCGGCGCCGTGCTCTTTTACATCTCCGACGCCACGCTCGCCTGGGACAAGTTCAAGAGGCCCGTGCGCCACGCCTCGTTCGTCACGATGGGCGTCTACTGGATTGGCCAGATCGGCATCGCGCTCGCGGCGCGGATCTCGGGCTGAATCGACGGGGTCGCGCGGCCGTGACTATAGTGAGGGAATGCGTGCGTCGAAACGGCTCCTCTCCGTCGCGTGGCTCGCCGTGGTCGCGCTGCCCGTCGGGGCGCGCGCCGCCGGGCCCACCGTGCCGAACGGCCCCCCGGCGACGCGCCTCTCGGTGAAGGACATCGTCGAGCATGTGCAGAAGCGCTACGACGCGGCCAAGGACTTCCGCGCGCGCTTCAATCAGACGCTCACGAACGCCGCGTTCGCGCGCAAGACGAGCTCCGCCGGCGAGGTGCTGCTCAAGAAACCTGGCCGCATGCGCTGGAACTACGCGCAGCCCGAGCCGAAGATGTACCTCGCCGACGGCAACACCCTCTGGCTGTTCGAGCCCGAGGACAAGCAGGCCTTCAAGCAGGATCTCAAGTCGTCGCAGCTGCCGGCGGCGCTGGCCTTCCTCGCGGGCCAGGGCAAGCTCGCCGCTGAGTTCGAGATCGCCGCCGCCGACCCGAAGACGCCGTACGGCACGCCCCGTGACTACGTGCTGGCGCTCTCGCCCAAGACGCCGCAGGCGCAGGTCAAGACGATCCTGTTCGTCGTCGACACCAAGACCTTCGACGTGCGCGAGAGCGTCATCACCGACCAAGAGGGGAACGTCAACGACCTCCTGTTCAGCGACATCCGCACGAACACGAGTATCCCCGAAGCGACCTTCCACTGGGCGCCGCCTGCCGGCGTGCGCCTCATCGACACGGCGAAGCTCGGCCGCTAAGCTCCGCTGGCGATCGGGCCGGCGCCTCGTCTACGTCTAGAAACGCAAAGAGATCGCGCCGCCGGCCAAGCCGCGGCCCAGCATGGGCGACATGAACGCCGTCGCCGGCGCCTCGGTCTTCTCGGCGCTCGGCTTCGTGAACATCGGGTACCCAGCGATGACAGCGCCCACGACGGCCACGCCCGCGAGCGCGAAGCCCAGGTCGGCCAGAGCCGCGTCGCGGCGGCCGCGGCTCGAGATCGAGTCGAGGTTGGCCTGGTCGCTGGGCGACGCCTTTTCGTAGTCGTTCACGGCGCTGTTCTCCAGCACGGCGAAGGCGATGCCCCCGATGAGCGCGACGCCGCCCACGATCAGGCAGATCTTCGCCAGGCGCAGGCGCGAGGGCGAGATCTCGCCCCCCATGAAGCCTCCTTTGCCGCCGCCCGCGGCGGGCGCCTCGGCCTTGGCGCCGCCGATCTCGACCGTGGCCTCCTCGTTCTCGGTCACGCTCACGGGTGAGCTCAACTGCTTGCCGGAGCCCACGATCGTCCCTTCGACGATGTAGTCCCCCTTGGGCACGCTGTAGATCGTGACGGGCGCGTCGCCGAAGTAGCGGCCCTCGAGGTAAACCTGGATCTTGTCACCCGATTTCGACTTCACGGTGACGCGTCCCAGACCCTCGGCCTGGGGGTTGGCGAAGTTGACGTGGCCATTGGCGTCGGCCTCGGGCGGCACGGGCCCCGCGGACTCCGCCGTCTCCGGAACCGACGGGTCCATCTTGAGCTTGTGCTGCTTCTTCGCGTGGGCCGCGCCCGGGAAGGCGGCCATGAGAGCGAGCGCTCCGCACGTCGCGAGGACGCAGAGCGCGCGCGAAACTCTTCTCGATCCGTGTGTCGTGCCCATGGCCTCGAACTTTAACCCCATTTGCCGGGCGTCTCGCGCGCGAAAAATGAGGTCGGCGGACGCTCGTGTAGGGGACGTAGGTGGATGTAGTTCAGGGATTTCCCGCCGCTGGCGACGGTCGCACGAAGGGATTGCCCGCGCGCTCCTCTTCTATCGTCGTTTCCGGGCCGTGACCGGGGACGACGACGGTGGCGCCGGGCAGCGTCAGCAGGCGCTCGTTGATCGAGCGGGTGATCTCGTCGAGGGACCCGCCCCAAAGATCCGTCCGGCCGATCGACCGGCGGAAGAGTGTGTCGCCGGCGAACACGATGGGGGTCTCGCCGGCGCGCTCGAGAAAGAAGCAGAGCGAGCCGGGGGTGTGCCCGGGCGTGTGCAGCGCGCGCGCCTCGCGCCGCCCGAAGGCGAGCGCCTCGTCGCCCGCGAGCTCGCGCGTGGGCGGCGGCGGCGGCCGGTCGCCTGCGCGCCACAGCCCGAACATCTCGGCTTGCATGGGCACGTTGTCGTAGAGCCAGCGGTCGTCCGCGTGGATCAGGATCTCGGCGCCCGTGCGCGCCGCGACCTCGGCCGTGCCCATGACGTGATCGAAGTGGGCGTGCGTGTGGACGATCTTCACGGCGCGCGCGCCCTCGGCGGCCAGCGCCTCGAGCACGCGCGGCGCCTCGTCGCCCGGGTCGACGACGAGCGCCTCCTTCGTGTCGGGGCAGACGACGACGCTGCAGTTGCACCCGAGCGCGCCCACGGGGAACGAACGGCGCAGCAACGTCATGCGCCGCCTCAGCGCAGGCGCAGCGCGATCCCGCTCACGAGCAGGGTCGCCGCCGTCGCGCGATCGGAGAGGATCTGATTGGCCATGCCCACGACCTCGACGAGGCGTCGGTCGGGTACGTTCGCGGGCAGAAAGCCGAGGCCCACCTCGGTCGTCACGACGACGGCCGGCGTCGTCGAGCGGTAGAGCCGGTCGGCGACGCGCTCGACCTCGGCGAGCAGCGCGCGATCGGCGCCCGCGTCCGAGCGCGCCTGCCGGTTGGCCAGCCACACCGTGAAGCGATCGACGAGCAGCGAGCCGTAGCCGTCGAGCTTCGAGGGCTCGAGGACCGTCTCGAGGTGCTCGGGCGCCTCGAGCAGCTTCCAGGTGGCCTCCTGGTCGCGGCGGTGCTTGCCGAGCCAGGCCTTGAGCTCGTCGTCGCCCTCGATCGCGGGCGCGACGTAGAGCCAGGGCGGTGCGCCCAGCTCCGACGCACGGCGCAGCGCGTACTCCGACTTGCCCGAGCGCAGCCCACCCGTGACGAACGTGAACATGCCTCTACGCTAACCAATGAAGCCACCCTTGACCAGCGCGGGCGCGCGGCCGCTCAAAACTCGGAGGTGGCGCCGGTGAGGCCGAAGGCGACGAGCACCATCGACGTCGGCTTGTCGACCCCCTGGCTCTTGACGAGGCCCGACAGCGGCACCGCGGGGTGCGACCACGATTGGTTCGCGCTGTGCCACGGGCCCCAGGTCGCCTCCGTGCGCGCGCGGAAGCAGCCCGCGAACACGCCCGCGGGGACGGAGGCCTCCTCTTGCGGCAGGCCCTGCCAGCTCACCGCGAGCGTCGAGACCGCGCCCTGATACGTGCTGCGCATGAGCGACAGCATGGGGCCGTCGAGGGCCGTGACGTGCCCCTTGCTGTCCTTGATGCTGACGGCGCGGACGTCCATCGAGCCCGGGTCCGCGCGGTTCGGAATCGCGAGCAGCATCTTCAGCATCGTGCGGCCCGCGTATCGCTCCGTGACGGTCTCGATCCAGAACGCGTCGCCCTCCTGGGCCAGCACCTTGTAGGTCAGGAACGAAGGCTGACCCTTCTCGTCGACGAGCTTGTAGCGCGTCCACTGCCCGGCGGCGAACGGCATGGGCACGAACCCATTCGGCGCGACGAACGACTGCTGCGGCGCCGCCAGCGCCCCCACGCGCCGGTCGATGTCGGCCTTGGCGGCGGGATCTATCGAAGGGCCGCAGGCGGCGAGCAAGACTGGGAAGAGCGCGAAGAGAGCGCCGGGCCAGGCCCGCCGCGTTTGCGGCCGCGGCCGCCACTGGGTTTGCATGCGCGGCATTCTAACGAGCGGGGGATGGCGCCGCTAGAGCCGCGTCGCGCGGGTCGCGGAGCGCGTGTGGGTCGGGGTGTGGGGGCGGCGGCGCGGCGAAGGGCGGCAGCCCGGGGGCCGCGACGACCGGGTAGCCCTTGTGCTGCCAGGCGAAGATGCCCTCGTCGATGACGGCGGTGTGCTTGTAGCCGCGCTTGCGGAGCTCGTCGACGACCAGCCCCGACACGTGGTGCGGACACGCGCAGTAGGCGAGCACCCACGTGCCGTCGTTGGGCAGATCGTCGAGGGATTTGAGATCGTAGTAGGGCGTCGAGATCGCGCCCGTGATGTGCAGGCTCTCGTAGTCCGAGGGCGGGCGCGCGTCGGCGATGATGAGGCGTCGCTTCTGGTCGAGCGCGCGCTTGAGGTCGTCGATGGAGACGTAGAGCGTCTCCTTGAGCGTGAAGTCGGGCGTCCGCCCCTTGGGGTTGAGCACGATGGGGCCGCGGCGCGGCGCGGGCGGGCCGGCCGTCGGGGACGCGGGCGGCGGCGTCCCGGGCGGCACGGCGAGCGAGCGGAGGTAGGCGATGACGTCGTCGATCTGCGCGGGGCGCAGCGTCTCCTTCCAGGGGATCATGGACGTGGGCCGTCGGCCCCACTCGACGGCCCAGCGGAGAAACGCGTCGGACGCCGTTGCGAGCAGCACCGGGTTCGCGAGGTGGATGGCGCTGCTGCGCTGGGTGGTGGTGCCGTGACAGCGCATGCAGAGCGTCTCGAAGAGCACCTTCCCGTTCTTGGCGTCGCCGGGCGCGGCGCTCGGCAGCTCGAAGCGGGGCGGACCGCCCTGGCGCAGGAAAACGATGAGGGCGCTCACGTCCTCGGGGCCGAGCGGACCGCCCAGGGCGCGCCCGTACGCCGCCATGGCCGTGCCCGGCCGGCCGCGCGCGATGCCGTCGCGCAGGAACGTGTCGGACGCGGTGGCGAGGAACGTCGGACTGCGCAGCGAGGGCGCGTTGTCGGCCGCGTAGCCGTTGCCGGCGACGCCGTGGCACGTGGCACAGAGCTGCCCGTAGACGCGCCGGCCGCGCTCGAGGACGGGATCGGCGGCCGCCGATTTCTTCGCGGCGCAGCCCGACGCGAGGACGACGAGGAGCACGACGAGCTTCTCGTTCATCGAGGGCATCCTTCGCCGTTGCCGCGATCGCGCATGGCTCGACCCTTCCGGTATCAGCGGGCGGAGTCAATGTCCAAATACATCTCGTCCCGGCGAGCGCCGCCGGTTGCGTCCCGCCGCGCGGCGATCTATGGAGCGCGCATGGACTCCCAGGCAACGACCCCGGCGAAGAAGAAGACCGCGCTCGTAACTGGCGCTTCGTCGGGCATCGGCCTCGAGCTCGCGCAGCTCTTCGCGGCCGACGGCCACGACGTCGTGCTCGTGGCGCGGCGCAAGACCGAGCTCGAGGCGCTCGCGCGACGGCTCGTCGCCGAGCGCGGCGTCAGGGCGCACGTCGTCGCCGAGGATCTGTCGGACGCCGCCGCGCCCGAGCGAATCGTCGCCGAAGTCGGGCGCCTCGGGCTCACGATCGAGCTCCTCGTCAACAACGCTGGCTTCGGCGCGAAGGGCCGCTTCGCCGAGCTCGAGCTCGGGCGGCAGCTTCGGATGATCCAAGTGAACGTCATGGCGCTCGTGCATCTCACGGGCCTCTTGCTGCCCGGCATGCTTGCGCGGCGCAGCGGCCGCATCCTGAACCTCGGCTCGACGGCCGGCTTCCAGCCCGGGCCCGGCATGGCCGTCTACTACGCCACGAAGGCCTTCGTGAACTCGTTCACCGAGGCGCTCGCCTTCGAGCTGAGCGGCACGGGCGTGACGGCGACGGTGAGCTGCCCAGGCGCGACAGCTACGGAGTTCGGCCGGGTCGCCGGCAACGGCAAGACGCGGCTGTTCAAGCGCGGCTTCATGGCCGCGCCCGTCGTCGCCGAGGCCGCCTACCGCGCCATGCTGGCGGGCAAGGTCAGCGTCATCCACGGCGCGCGCAACAAGCTCCTCATCCACTCGCAGCGCCTCGCCCCGCGCGCCGCCGTGCGCGCCATCGCTGCCCGGCTCAACCTCCCCTGACCACCCCAAAAGACTTCGGCCCGGGCGCGCTCACCACGCGCCGGGCCGAACCGGTATCTGGGCTGACTTATCGAGCGGAGGCGCGGCTTGGCCGCGCCGGCTCACCTTACGATCGCTCCGAGGGAGCCCGCGGGGGAGCGAGCTCCCCCGCGCTCATGAGCAACCAGAAGTGGTGCCGCAGTTCACGCACTTGTGGCAACTGCCGTTGGGTATCATGATCGAGCCGCACTCGGGACAGGTCGGCGCGTCGGTGCGGGCGATGAAATTGTAGTTCCCGTTGCCCGCGACCGTGGTCTTGCCGTTTCCGTTGGCGTGGCCGTTGACGGCGCTCGAGCCGACCTCGATGACCTCGACCCTGTGCGCGGCCCCGCGGGCCACGACCTCGGCGACGCGCGCGATCTCCGGCGACGCCGTGACCGTCGTCTCGGCCTCGGTCGGCTCCTGCTCGCGCTTGATGAACTTCGAGCCGAGCCAGCGGAAGAGGTAGTCCATGATCGAGCTCGCGCGCGGGATGTCGGGGTTCTCCGTGAAGCCGTAGGGCTCGAAGCGCGTGCGCGAGAACTTGTCGACGATGAGGCGCAGCGGCACGCCGTGCTGCAGCGCCAGCGAGATGGCCGTCGCGAAGCTGTCCATGAGGCCCGAGATCGTCGAGCCCTCCTTGGCCATCTTCACGAAGATCTCGCCCGGCTCGCCCGTCTCGTAGAGGCCCACGTGGATGTAGCCTTCGTGGCCCGCGATCGAGAACTTGTGCGTGAGCGACTGCCGCTCGTCGGGCAGCTTGCGCCGCACGGCCGCGGGTGGTCCGTTCTTGACGGGCACCTCGACGATAGCCGTCGAGCTCGACAAAGCCTTGGCCATGCCCGGGTCCGTCTTGCTCGTCGACAGCGGCTGCGTGCGCTTGCATCCGTCGCGGTAGACGGCCACGGCCTTGAGCCCGAGCTTCCACGACTCCAGGTAGGCGTCCTGGAAGTCCTCGACCGTGGCGTCGGGCGGCAAGTTCACCGTCTTCGAGATCGCGCCCGAGATGAACGGCTGCGCGGCCGCCATCATGCGGATGTGACCCTTGTAGTCGATCGAGCGCGTGCCGTTGGCCGCGCGGAACGCGCAGTCGAACACCGCGAGGTGCTCGTCCTTGAGGCCGGGCGCACCTTCGATCGTCTCCTCGGTGTCGATGTACTCGACGATGGCCTTGATCTGATCGTCGCTGTACGCGAGGTGCTCGAGCGCCTCGGTGATCGTGTTGTTGACGATCTTGATCATGCCGCCGCCCACGAGGCGTTTGTACTTGATGAGCGCGATGTCCGGCTCGATGCCGGTCGTGTCACAGTCCATCATGAAGCCGATCGTGCCCGTGGGCGCGAGCACCGTGGCCTGACCGTTGCGGAAGCCGTGGTCCTTGCCGATCGTGATGGCGTCGTCCCACGCGCCACGCGCCGCCGTCATCATCTCGCCCGGCACGTACGACGCGTCGATCTTCTCGACGTGCGCGCGGTGCTTCTTCATGACGCCCAGGAACGGCTCGACGTTCTCGGCGTAGCCCGCGAACGGGCCCGTGACGTCGCGCGAGATGACGGCGCTCGTGCGGTAGGCCCAGCCCGTCATGAGCGCCGTGATGGCGCCCGCGTAGGCGCGCGCCTCGGCGCTGTCGTAGGGCAGCCCGCGCGACATGAGCAGCGCGCCTAGGTTCGCGTAGCCGAGGCCGAGCGGCCGGAACTTGTGCGAGTTGTCGCGGATGCGCTCCGTCGGGTACTTGGCGTTCCCGACGATGATCTCCTGCGCGAGGATCGTGAGCTCGACGGCGCGCTTGAACGACTCGACGTCGAACTCGCCCGCCTGACGGCCTTCCGTCATGTCGGCCGAGGCCTGGGGTACGAACTTGCGCAGGTTCAGCGAGGCGAGGTTGCAGGCCGAATCGTCGAGGTACATGTACTCGGAGCACGGGTTGGACGCGTTGATGCGCGCCGTGTTCGCCGAGGTGTGCCAGGCGTTGATCGTCGTGTCGTACTGCAGGCCCGGATCGCCGCACTGCCACGCGGCCTCGGAGATCCAGCGCCACAGATCGCGCGCCTTGTACGTCTCGACGGGGCTGTCGTCGCGCACGGCGCGCGTCGTCCAGTCGCGATCCTTTTGGACGGCCTCCATGAAGTCGTCGCTGACGCGCACCGAGTTGTTCGAGTTCTGGAAGAAGACGGACTTGTAGGCCTCGCCGTCGAACGACCCGTCGTAGCCCGCGTCGATGAGCGTCCAGGCCTTCTTCTCTTCCTTGGCCTTGCACCACACGAACTCTTCGATGTCCGGATGATCGATGTCGAGCATGACCATCTTGGCGGCGCGCCGGGTCTTGCCGCCCGACTTGATGACGCCCGCGAAGGCGTCGAAGCCGCGCATGAAGCTCACGGGGCCCGACGCCGTGCCGCCGCCCTGGAGCAGCTCCTTCGCGCTGCGGATGGGCGAGAGGTTCGTGCCCGTGCCGGAGCCGTACTTGAAGAGCATGCCCTCCGTCTTGGCGAGGCCGAGGATCGACTCCATGGTGTCTTCGACGCTGTTGATAAAGCACGCCGAGCACTGCGGGTCCGCCTCGCTGCCGACGTTGAACCAGACGGGCGAGTTGAAGGCCATCTTCTGCTCGACGAGCAGGTGCTTGAGCTCGGCGTTGAACACGCGCGCCGACTCCTCATTGGCGAAGAAGCCGTCCTTGCGGCCCCAGTTCGTGATCGTGTCGGCGACGCGCGAGATGAGCTGGCGCACCGAGCGCTCGCGCTCGGGCGTGCCGACCGTGCCGCGGAAGTATTTCTGCACGACGACGTTGGTCGCCGTCTGCGTCCAGCTCTTCGGCACCTCGACGTCACGCTGCTCGAACACCGACTTGCCATTCTCGCCGGTGATGGCGGCCGTGCGGAGCTCCCACTGGACGTTCGTGAACCCGTCGTCGCTCGGCTTCGTGAAGTAGCGCCGCAGCTGCAGCCCGTGCTGGGCCGGCGGAAGATCGAGCGGGGGCCTCGCGACCGATTTCAAGGTGGCGCCGCTGCCCGCGATGGCGCGGCTCACCTTCGACTCCTTGGTTGGTTCTTTCGTCGTTTCTTTGGCGTTGTCGGTGTTGCGGCCATGGCGAGCTCTCCGGACGTCGTGCTTTTCGAGCATGAAATGTCCTCCCCCTAAATGCTTCGTAAATCCTGCGGAGGCTCCGGCCTCCGCCTTCCCCACCTCGGTCACTCGGGACAGCCCGAGGCAACGTCGATGGTGGGATAGTTTTTAATCACGCCGAAAGTGCGAAAGCAATAAAAGCACACAATATGTTGTGTCTTTTGTCCTACTACCCCCTACCCATAGTGTTGATAACGCGGTGGAGAATCTGTGGATGCCGCTCGAAATCGAGCCGGCTTCCGATGCGTTGGAGGCGAGCCAAGTATTATCCACGGCGGGTGAATAAAAGTAAATGCATTACATGCCGTGCCCATATGTATATGGTCATAATTCTGCCGGCCACTGCCGTCCTTGCGCGCTCGCCCCTATTTGAGATGCTGGCCGGCGACGTGCGTCGCTCTTCTCGTTCGCCATCGCAGGCGTCTCGCCCGACGTCTTCCGCCTGGACGAGGCTCGCGACGCTGACGGTGCTCCTCGGCGTCTCGGGCTGCGTCGCGCCGTCCGACGAGACCGCGCTCAAGCAGGGCGCCGTGCTCGACGTCTGCGCGACGGCGCCCGAGGGGGCGCTTTGCGATGACGGAAATATTTGCACGGTCTTCGACGTGTGCAAGGCGGGCGTGTGCATGGGCTCGGCGGCGCCCGATGGTACGCTCTGCACCGACGGCAACGTCTGCACGGCGAACGACTCGTGTCGGCTGGGCTCGTGCAAGGGAGATCCGGTCCCCGATACGACGGTGTGCACCGACGGCGATCCCTGCACGGTCGGAGACATGTGCAAGATGGGCACGTGCGTGTCGGGCGCCGGCCGGCTGGCGTGCGACGACGGCGTGGCCTGCACGCTAGACATCTGCGTCGCGGGCGTGGGGTGCGTCTTCTCGCCCGTCGGTGACTGCAGCGTGCCCCAGGACGCCGCCCCCGAAGCCGCTTCCGACGCGTCGGACGGCAAGCCATCGGTCGACGTCGGCGTGGAGGTCCCCGCCGACGTCATGATGTCGGGCGGCGACGTCGCCAGCGATCGTCCCGCTGTCCCCGATGCCCCCGCCGATCGCGCGCCCACGGACGTCCTCTCGGACGCGGTGGCGACCGACGTCGCGCCCGCCGACGTCGCGCCCGCCGACGTCGCGCCCCCCGTCGACGCGCCGGACGCGCCTGGCGCCGATGCGGGCGCGCCCGACGGCGCCATCGACGCCGATGCGGGCGACGGCCTCGACGCGGCCGCGGCGCCGGACGCACCGGCCGACGTGGCGAGCGGGCCCGATGCGGGCCCGATGCTGACCTTGCCCGTGCTGCGGGCCAGCGGCGGCGCGTGCACCTGCGCGACGCCCGAGGGCTCGCCCCTCCCGGGCTGGACCCTGTTGGCGTTCGCGGCACTGGCCGCCTTGGGGCGCGGACGCGCCCGCTCGTCCCGACGGTAAAACCAGCAAAACTGGAGGTTCGCGCGCGCGCCGGTAGCATCGAGGCGTGCTTCGGATCCTGAGCGTGTCGCTTCGCGTGGGCGGCCACATGGTGCTCGACGACGTCAGCCTGCAGGTGCGCGCGGGCGAGCTCGTCGTCGTCGAGGGCAACCGCGCGTCGGGCAAGTCGTCGCTCGCGCGCGTCGCCGCCGTCTTGCGCCGGCCCGACGTGGGCGAGGTGTGGATCGGCGAGCGCGACGTCGCGACGCTCCAGGAGGGCTCGCTGCCCTACGTGCGGCGGAACATCGGCTTTTACTCGGGTGACCTGCCGCTCCTGGCGCCCCTATCGGCGCTCGAGAACGTCATGCTCGCCGCCGGCGCGCGCGGGTTCGAGCCCGCGCAGGCACGCGAGCTCGCTGTGCGCGCGCTCGGCCGCGTGGGCATCGTGGGCTGCGCGACGCGCGCGGTCGGGGCGCTGTCGAGCGCCGAGCGGCAGCTCGTCGCCGTCGCGCGCGCGCTCGCGGGCGCGCCGCCGCTGCCCGTCCTCGACGATCCCTCCGCGCACCTCGCCCCCAACGACGCGGGCGCCGTGCTGTCGGCCTTGCTGGGCGTCGTCGAGGTGGGAGGCGCGGCCCT
>DASZFV010000331.1:0-3000 GCA_035939455.1 Polyangia bacterium | reverse complement strand
CGTGCGCTGCCATCGGCCTTCGTCGCGCCGGCGCGACGCCCGCGCGCTTTGCCCGCCCTGGGCGGCGCCACCCTGGCCTTGCTCGTCGTGGGGGCGTGGCCCGCGCGCGCCCCGGGCGCTCGGCGCGACGTCGCGGCGCCGGCCGCGACGTCGCGGCGGGAACCCCGCCTGCAGGTTGCCGCGGAAGTGCTCGAGGCCGAGCGCGCCGAGCTCGCCGCGGCGGCCACGGCGGCGGACGCCGCCGACGACGTCAGCCTCAGGGCGCTCGCGCGCGAGGCGCTCGCGACGCTCGACGCGCTGGAAGCCGGCGCGCTCGGGCGCGGCGAGGCCCTCGATCGGCTGTCGGAGCTCGCGGTACGCGCCAGGGACGCCGCCGACGAGACCGAGACCCAGCAAGCGGCGCTGCGGGCGGCCGGCAACGCTCTCGAGTCGACGTCAGCCACGCGCGCGCTCGGACGCGCGCTCGCAGGCACCGATGCGAGCGCGACGGAGCAGGCGCTCCACGAGCTCGCGGCGAGCGCCGCAGCCTCGGAGCGCGCCCGCGCGGACGTCGCGGGCGCGATGAGCGCGGCGGCCAGCGGTGTCGGCAGCGGCGCGAGCGGTGAGGACGCCGCCGGAGCTGGCGAGGCCAGGCGGCGCCTCAATCGCGAACGCGAGGCCGCCGGCGCGGGTGCTGGCGAGGCCGCGCGCGCGGATCCGAGCGCGCGGCGGCTCGAGCACCTGCGCCGCGACCTCGACGAGACCGCCGCGGCGTGCCGCGCGGACGCCGCCGCGTGCGCCAAGCGCCTTCAGGACGGCGCCGGCGGATTGCCGCGCGAGGCGCGCGAGGGGCGCGAGACGGCGTCGCGCCGGCGCCTCGAGAACGCCGTGAGGCAGATGCGCGAACGGTTGCGCCGGGGCGACCTCGCCCAGGGCTCACCCGAGCGGCGCTTCGGGAAGGTCGCGCGCGGAGAGCCGCGCGCGGATCAACGAGGCACGCGAAGCGGCGACCCTGGCGCTCCTGACCCCGACGCGATCATCTCCGATGAAACGGCCAGCGCCAACGGTGAGGGGGGCGACGAGATCTTCGTCGACGAGCCCGCGAGCGAAGGCAGCGGCGCGGCCAAGAGCGACGGCGCGTCTGCGAGCGGCGCCACCGCCGCGAACGACGCTGGCGACGGCGTGGCAGCTCAGGGAGAAGGCGCCGGCCACTCGGCAGGTGGCGCTCCGCTCGGGCGCGGCTCGTCGCCGCCCACGCGCGGGCACGACCGCGAGGTGCGCGTCCGCGACGGCGCGGGCCCAAATCGCTCCGAGGTCATCGAGGCCTCCGCGCGCCGCGGCTTCGCCGCCCGAAGCTACGTTCGCGTCTTCGACGATTACCAACCGGTCGTCGAGGAGTCGCTCGCGACCGAGGCGGTGCCAGAGGGCCGCCGGTACGTCGTGCGCCGGTATTTCGAGCTCATCCGGCCGCGCGCCGACGCCGCGACCCCCGCCTCGAGGGGACGATGACCGTCGAGCCTGTGCCGGCGCTCGCGGAGGCTGTCGACGCGGTCGCGCGCTTTCGCGCGGATCTCGGCCGCTTGTCACGCGAGATCGGCCAGCGCCTCGTCGGCCAGGCGGACGTCGTCGAGGGCGTCGTCGCCGCGCTGCTCGCGGGCGGCCACGTGCTGCTCGAGGGCGTGCCGGGCCTCGGCAAGACCCTGCTCGTCAAGACGCTCGCCGAGGCGCTCGAGCTCTCGTTCTCGCGCATCCAGTTCACGCCCGATCTCATGCCCGCCGACGTCGTCGGCACCAACATGATCATCGAGATGGGTGGCGAGCGGCGCTTCGAGTTCCAGCGGGGCCCGATCTTCGCCAACCTCATCCTGGCCGACGAGATCAACCGGGCGACGCCAAAGACGCAGTCGGCGCTGCTCGAGGCCATGCAGGAGCAGTCCGTCACCGTCGGCAAGCAGACCTACGCGCTGCCACCGCCCTTCTTCGTGCTCGCCACGCAGAACCCGATCGAGATGGAGGGCACGTACCCGCTGCCAGAGGCGCAGCTCGATCGCTTCTTCTTTAAGCTGCGCGTCGACCTGCCGGGCAACGCCGATCTCCACGCGATCCTCGACCGCACGACGGGCGCCACCGATCCGGTCGTGCGCCCCGTACTTGGCCGCGCGCGCCTGCTCGAGCTGCGCGAGCTCGTGCGGCAGGTTCCCGTGGCGCGTCCCATCCAGGACTACGCCGTGCGCCTCATCGAGGCCACGCACCCCGATCGCTCGACGGTGCCACGCGTGCGCAAGCTCGTGCGGTACGGCAGCTCGCCACGCGGGGCCCAGGCCCTCATCCTCGCGGCCAAGATCCGCGCCCTCGCCGACGGCCGCTTCGCGCCGTCGTTCGACGACGTCCGCCGCGTCGCCGCGCCCGCGCTGCGGCACCGCGTGCTGCTGAACTTCGAAGGCGAGGCCGAGGGCGTCTCTACGGACGTCGTGCTCGGCGAGATCCTCGCGGCGCTGCTGGAGGTGACGTGAACGCCGCCGCGCGCGCCCCCGTCGCGGGAGCACCTCTCGAGGGGGAAGCGCGCGCGCGCGGGCGCTTCGACGAGACGTTCCTGCGCCGGCTCGAGACCCTGCGCGTCGTCACGAAGCGGGCGTCGCTGGGTCAACTCCGCGCAGATCGCCGCAGCCGGCGCGTGGGCGCGGGCATCGAGTTCGCCGATCACCGCGACTACTCGGCGGGCGACGATCTGCGCATCCTCGACTGGAACCTCTACGGACGCATGGAGCGCCTGCTCGTGCGCCTCTTCGAGGAGGACGAGGATCTCTCGATCGACGTGCTCGTCGACACGAGCGCCTCGATGGGCCTCGGCGCGCCGCCCAAGCTCGACCTCGCGGCCCAGATCGGCGCGGCCCTCGCGTACGTCGGCCTCGCGAACCTCGACCGCGTCGCCGTGACGACCGTTGGCGAAGCGCTCGGCGAGGGGCTGCCGCCCGCGCGCGGCAAGGCCCACATCCTGCGCGTGCTCCGCTTCCTCGACGC
>DASZFV010000330.1:0-41154 GCA_035939455.1 Polyangia bacterium | reverse complement strand
CTGGGCACGCCGGCATATATGGCGCCGGAGCAGTTCGCGGTGCGGCCGACCGACGCGCGCACGGATCAGTTTGCCTTCTGCGTCGCGGTCTACGAGGCGCTGTACGGGCAGCGGCCGTTCGAGGGCACGACGATAGTCACGCTCATGACGAGCGTGACGACGGGCATCGTCAACCCGCCGCCCGCCAAGGCGAGCGTGCCCGGGTGGATGCGCAAGGTCCTGCTGCGCGGCCTGCAGGCCCATCCCGACGCGCGCTTTCCTTCGATGGCGGCGCTCCTCGCGGCGCTGCAGACGGATCCGACGGTACGCGCGCGGCGGCTGGCGACGGGGCTCGGCCTCGCGGCTTGTCTCGTGGGCGCGATTTGGGGCGCGCGAAGGCTCGAAGGCACGCAGCAGGCGGTGTGCCGCGGCGCCGCGGGGCACTTCGCGGGGATCTGGGAGCCGGGTGCGTGGCACTCGTCTCGGAGGACAGCGATTCACGACGCCTTCGCGAGGACGGGCAAGGCCTACGCGACCCAAGCCTTCAGGAGCGTCACCCGGCTGCTCGACGGCTACGTCGAGAGGTGGATGCAAGCCGACGTCGAGGCTTGCGAGGCGACGCACGTCCGTGGCGAACAGTCCAACGAGGTCCTCGACCTCCGCATGGGCTGTCTCCAGGAGCGGTTGACGAGCGTTCGCGCCTTGACGGATCTTTTCGCGAACGCCGACGGCAAGGTGGTCGAGAACGCCGTCGGCGCCGCGAGCGCATTGCCGCCCCTCGACCGCTGCTCGGACGTGCCCGCGCTCAAGGCCGTCATCAAGCCGCCTGCCGATCCCGCGACGGTGCGGCGCGTGCAGTCGGTGCGAGCCGACCTCGCGCGCTTCGTGGCCTTGCGGGACGCGGGCCACTGTGGCGACGCGCAGCGCATGCAAGACGCGCTCATCGGAGCCGCGCGGGCGACGGGGTACCCGCCCCTGCTCGGCGAGACCCTCTTCGAAGCGGCGCGACTGGGCGACAACTGCGGCGACCAGGTCCAAATGCTCGACCTCTTTCGGGAGAGCGTCACGGTCGCGCTCGTGGCGCGCCACGACGAGGTCGCCGCGTCTGGGGCCCTGCTCTTGGCCGGCGTCCTCGCGGATAGGGTCCGCCAGCCGGCTGCTGGACGCGATTGGTTGAGGGTCGGGCGCGCACTGCTGGCCCGACTCGGAGAGCGGCCAGAGCTCGAGGCATGGGCGCTCAACGCCGAAGCGACGATCTTCGCCGCCGAGGGGAAGGGCGCCGACAGCCTCGACGCGTATCAGCGGGCGCACGCGCTTAAGGAACGGGTCGTCGGACGCGACAACTACGACACGATCCTGGGCCTGATGAACGTCGGGGTCGGTTTTGAGTACGCGGGCAAATACGAAGAGTCGTGCGCCACGAGCGCCGCGAGCCGCGAGGCCATGTCCCGGCTCCTCGGGCCGGACCATCCCTCGGTCGCGCTGGCGTCGAACAACGAAGGGGAGAGCCTCAATTTCTTGCACCGCTACGCCGAGGCGAACGTCGCCTTCCAGCGTGCCTACGACATCTGGCGGCGCTCCGAAGCGGACGCGATCTTCCTTTCCTACGCCCTGACGGGGCTCGGCATCTCGTATCTGGGCGAGGGCAGGGCGGACGAGGCCGTCGCGCCCTTGGAGGAGGCGCTGCGGGTTCGGGTCGCCAAGCAATTCGATCCCGAGCGCGTGGGCGAGACGCGCTTCGCGCTCGCGCGCGCCCTCTGGTCGAGACCTGCCGATCGGGAGCGGGCACGCGCCCTCGCGCGCCTCGCGCTCGCGGACTACGCGCAGGTCAAGACGCCGACCCTCCCCCCGCCGGACGTCGCGGCCTGGCTGCGGGCGCCGTCGACGAGAACCTGATCAGCGGCGCTCGAGCGCCTCGAAAAGCAGCCCCCAACGGATGCCGCGGTCGCTGACGCGTATCGCGGAGGCTCGCGCCGCGGCGGCGAGGCGCCGCAAGATCAGCGCGCCCGCGAGGATGACGTCGGCGCGCCGCGGATCGAGGCCCACGATGCGCTCGCGGTCGTCCTGCTTTGACGCGCGCAGGCGCGCGATCTCGGCGTCGAGGGCCGCGACGTCGAGATCGCAGCCGTGCACGCGGGCCGGGTCGTAGGTCACGAGGCGGAGCGCCATGGCGGCCAGCGAGGTCACCGTGCCGGCGGTGCCGACGACCGTGGCGCTCGGGCCCGCGGGCCAGGGCACGGCGGCGAGCGCCCCGTCGACGTCGCCCTCGATGGCGTCGATCTCGGCGGGCGTGGGCGGATCGTGGCGGACGTATCTCTCCGTGAGGCGCACGGAGCCGAGCGGCAGGCTCGCGCTCCACGTCACGGCGCCGCGGTCCGACAGGATGATCTCCGTCGAGCCGCCGCCGATGTCGACGACGACGAGCGCGCCCGTCCGCGCCTCGGCGGGGAACGACGCGGCGGCCGCGCGGAAGGTCAGCGCCGCCTCGCGCGCGCCGTCTATGACCTCCACGGGCACGCCCAGGATCGCCGCCGCGGGGCCGAGGAAGTCGGCCCCGTTGGGCGCACGGCGCAGCGCCTCGGTGCCCACGGCGGCGATGCGCGCGCCGCGCCGGCGCGCGAGCGCCGCGTAGTCGCGGAGCACGTCCAGCGTGCGCGAGATGCCCTGGGCACCCAAGGCGCCGCCAAAGCCGATGCCGCGGCCGAGGCGCGTGATCTCGGCGCGCTCGTCGAGCACGGTGACGGCGTCCGCGGCCTTGGCGCGTGCCACGAGCAGCAGCGTCGTGTTCGTGCCGACGTCTATCGTCGCGAGCGTCGTCACGCGCCGCCTCCGCTCAGCGCCGCGGCGCCGGGCCCCACGACGGAGACGACCCGCTGCCGCGCCAGATCTGGACCTCGTGGTGCGTCTCGGGGTTCTGCACCCACAGGCCGCCGCGGCTCGAGACGTACGCGATGAGGCGGCCGTCGGGCGACCACGTCGGATCGAGGTTCGAGCCCTTGCCCTGCGTGACGCGATCGATCTTCCCCGACTTGACGTCGAGGATGAAGACGTCGAACACGCCGCGCTCGTCGCGCCCCGTGAACGCGATCTGCGACCTGTCGGCGCGCGGGTTGAAGCGCGGCGTCTGGTTGTACTTGCCCTGGAACGTCACGCGCTTTGCGCCGCCGCCGCCGGCCGACATCACGAAGATCTGCGGCGAGCCTTGACGGTTCGACACGAAGGCGATCTGTCCGCCGTCGGGCGAGAACGAGGGCGAGCTATCAATGGCCGGGTTCGAGGTCAGTCGTGCCTGCGTGCCACCCTCGGTGTTGATGCGGTAGAGCTCGGCGTTGCCCTCGTACGACATCGTGAGGGCGAGAGTGTGCCCGTCAGGGGACCAGGCCGCGCCCGTGTTGAGCCCCGGCTGCTTCGAGACGCGCCGCGCGCGCCCGCCGCCCGCCGAGACGATGTAGAGGTCGGGGTTGTTGCGCAGGTAGGACGTGAACGCTATCTCGCCGCCGCCGGGCGAGAAGGCCGGCAGCAAGCAGTCCGAGGCCATCTTCGTCACGACGGCCGTGCGCCCGCCGTCCATGTCGACGGTCGCGATCTCGTGCGCGCCCTTACCCGACATCGCGATGGCGATGCGCGAACCGAAGACCCCCGCCTGGCCCGTGAACGACTTGACGATGTCGTTCGCGAAGTCGTGCACGGCGTCGCGCACGTCGGCGCCGCGGTACACCTTCGAGAGCTGGGCCGTGTCGCCGCGGGCCGTGACGTAGAGGCGCGCCTCGATCTGGCCGCCCGCGACGCGCATCTTCACGACCGCCTGCGCGCCGACTTGGGTCCACAGCGGCGACGAGAAGCCAAGACCCTCGCTCTGCAGCGCGGCCGGGAAAGAGGCCGGGTCGAGCACCTGGAACAGCCCCGTGACGTCGAGGTCCTTGGAGAGCGTGTCGCCGGCGGTGACGGTCGACGTCGTGTCCCCCTCGGGCCGCGGCACGCCGATGCGCAAGAGCTCGATCCCGGCGCCCGAGAGGCGGATGACGGGCAGGTCCTCGTCGCCGCCCGTCTGGGCGAGCGCCGGCCGCGCGTAGGCGCCGCTACCGATCAGTGCGAACGCCGTGAGCGCCGCGCCAGACAGAGACACCCCGTCGAGGAAGAGGCCCCCGGCTACTTGTCGCACTCGACCCCTATACCATGGTTGCGGTACTTCGGCGGCGGCGGCGACACCTTGCGCGTCTGCTGGGCCGCGCCCACGCACGCGTCGTCGGCGAAACTGTTGCCCGACGACTTCACGAGCTCGATGTCCGACAGCGTGCCGTCCTCGCCGAGCCGGAAACGGATCTCGGGCGGCGTGGTCACCAGGCCAGGGGCCATGCCCGCCGGCAGCGCGTAGTTCTGCATGAGCAGGCCCTTGACCTCGGCGAGGTACTGGTCGCCCGTCTCAGTGTTCGACGTGCCGAGCTTAGAGCCCGTGAGGGAACCCTCGTCTGCCTCCTCGGGCACGGCGAGCTGCTCGAGCTTGCGCGCGCGATCGAGCGCGCGCTTGAGGTTCTTCGAGATCGTCGGGTCGTCGGGCCGCGGCGCCTCCTTGGGCGCGGCCCTGGCGTTCGGATCCTCGGCGACCTTGAGTGAGTCGGGCGGCGCCGTCGAGCGCTGCGGCTGCGTGATGCGCGGCAGCCAGAACTTGTCGCGCGGCTTGCCGAGCTTGACCATCTCCGCCATGACGAAGTCTCGGCTGATGACGAGGGGCGGCTGCTCACGGTTGTTGGCGACGGCGATGGCCGCGAAGAGGCCGCCGTGCAGCGCGAGCGTGATGAGTAGCCCCTGAAAGCCGCGTCCCGAAGCCCGCCGGTTGCCCTGCCTCGCCATGGTCGTCGCCTCTACTCGAGCGGATCCGTCACCATGCCGAGCTTGTCGACGCCCGCCTGCTTGACGACCGCCATGATCTTCACGACGTCGCCGTACAAGAGGTCCTTGTCGGCGTGCAGGTAGAGCTCGTGGTCGGCGTTGAGCTTGGCGTTGTTCTTGAGGATCTTCTCGACGTCTTCCCACGGGATCTGCAGCTTGCCCAGGAACACGCGCTTGTCCTTCGTCACCGTCAAGATGAGCTTGCCCTCGTCGTCGGGGATCGTCTGCGCCTTCGCCTGGGGCAGGTTCACGTCGACACCCGTCTGCAGCATGGGCGCCGTCACCATGAAGATGATGAGGAGCACGAGCATGACGTCGACGAGAGGCGTGACGTTGATCTCGGTGAGCGATCCCATCCCGGACCCGCCGCCGCTCCCCGCCGACATGGACATGGCTAGAAGAACCGCCGGCGCACGATGTTGAGGAAGTCGCTCGAGAACGTCTCCATCTCGGCCGACAGCACGCGGATGCGCCGCGAAAAATAGTTGTAGGCCATGACGGCCGGGATGGCCGCCATGAGGCCGATGGCCGTCGCGACGAGCGCCTCGGCGATGCCGGGCGCGACGGTCGCCAGGTTGGCGGCGCCCTTGGCGCCGATGTTGCGGAACGAGTTCATGATGCCCCACACTGTGCCGAAGAGGCCGATGAACGGACCGGCGCTCGCCGTCGTGCCGAGCAGCGGCACGCGGCTCTCCATGTCGGTGATGGCCGTCGTGCGCGCGCGGTCGAGGGCGCGCTGCACGCTCTCGATGTCGCCCAGCAGCTCGTCGCCCGCCGAGTCCGTCGCCTCCTGGCGCCGCTTCTGCAGCTTCGCGAGCTCGGTGTAGCCCGCGCGAAACACCTCGCCCACGGGCGACGGCGGCGAGGCCTCGCTGATGCGCCAGATCTCGTCGAGCCGCCCCGTCTTCCAGAACGCGTCCTGGAATTTGGCCGAGCGCGAGGCGGCGTTCGACAGATAGATCGTCTTCGACCCGATGACGAACCAGGAGGCGATCGACATCAGGATCAGCAGCGCGAGCACCCCCTTGACGACGGGGGAAGCGTTCAGGATGAGCTGCAGGATGTCGAGCCGCGCTTCTGCGGCGCCGGCCTGTAAGATGAGGGGCAGCATCGGCGGGGAGCCTCCTTGTCGCGTCGTCGAGTTCGGGCCGTCAGTTTGACACGACCGGCCTCCGTTCCTACCCTCGTTCTTTTCCGTCTTTCATGTATGCCTCAATCCCAATCGTCGTCCTCGGCCTGCTCGTCGGCAGCTGCGTGCAGATCAACGGCGGCTCCGTCGAGGTGAGCTGGGTCGTGCACGCGAATGGGCGGGCGATCACGGACTGCTCTTGCGCGGTCGACCCCAACGCCGACCCGAACGCGCCCCCTCAGCCGATCGCGAGCGTCCGCATCGAGATCGTGGGCCAGAACGGGGCCATCGACGGCACTCGGCCCTGCGCCGGTCGCTCGCAGTGCCAGTTTGCCTGCCAGCGTCAAACCGGTGCGACGCCCTTCGACATCCCCGAGACGCACGGCGATGAAATGTATGCGATTTCCGTGGTGGCGGTGGGCGCAGACGGCGCCGACCTGCCGGGCATCAAGGCACCGGCCCCGATCTTACGCACCGTCGTGCGCGGCCAGCCGACCGAGGTGGAAGCCTTTCTGTTCGAGGCGGGCTGCGCGATGGCGTGCGAAGGCCTGAATAAAACCGCCGTCTGCGCGCGTCCTTGAGGTCAAGGCGGATGGGGCTTATGACGAAGGAGACCGGAATGACGAAGCAGACGAAGAATCGCGGGGCTTGGCGCTGGGGGCTCGCTGCGGGCGTGCTGGCTTTGGCGGGGATGCTCGGGGGGTGTGGCGGCGGTGGGTCACCTCCGCCCGCATGCGATCCACCTGCGATCGGCGTGACCTGGTTCATCGACAAGGCGGCCACGGGAGCGCACCTCAACTGCGATCAGGCTGCGGCGACGGAAGTGGACCTCAACGTGAACAACACCCCGTTTCAGGCGGACTGCAACGCCGGGCAGGTGGTGACGACCACGCTCGCGCCCGGCGACTATAACGTTGACCTCACGCTGCTCGGTCCCGACGCGAACGGAGCCCTTCAGGTTCTTTCGCAGACGTCCTCCATGACGGTCCACGTCTCGAGCTGCGGCATTACCGACCTTGGTGACGTGCCCTTCGATGTCAACTGACGTGTCCTGATCGGGGTGGACGTGCCCGGTCACTCGTGCCGGGACGGCCCGGATGAGCTAGACTTTCAGCGAATGCCGAAAAGCCCCCGCAGCGGCGGCCGCCGCGCGCCGTGGATGGACACGGTCGCGTCCCGCATGACGCCCGCGATCAAGGCCCTCGTGATCGCGAACACGGCCGTCTACCTCATGTACGTCTTCGTGAAGGAGATCCGGCCTGTGATGCTGGAGCATCTCGCCGTGGGCGAGTCGATGCTGCACGAGCCCTGGCAGCCGATCACGGCCATGTTCGTCCACTTCGACCCGCTGAGCTTCATCCTTAACCTCGTGGGGCTCTGGTTCGTGGGTGCCTTCATCGAGCGCACGCAGGGAACGCGGCGGTTCCTCACGTTGTTCTTCGGCGCGGGCATCCTGGCCAACGTCGCCATCGGCCTGGTTGCGTCGGTCTACGGTGCGCGCGGCGTCTATGCCGGTACGTCGGGCGCCGTGCTGGCGCTCTTCGTGGCCTTCGCGCGCATCTACGGTCCGGCCCCGACCCAGGTCCTCGGCTCGCTCTACCTCAAGGCCCACCACCTCGCGATGATCTTCGTGGGCTGGGCCATCGTCGCCGATCTCCTGCGGCGCGATCTCGCGTCTCTGGCAGGCACGCTCGTCGTGACGGCGGTCGGGTACGTCCTGGCGGCGCCGGGGGGCTTGCGCGAGGCCTACGACACCTTTCGCGCCCGCCGGCTGCGGCAGCGCTACAAGGTCATCGACGGCGGCGTGCCCGGGCGGGCCAAGGGCACCCGTTCGCACAAATACTGGAATTGAGCGTGCGCTGGCCGGTTGCGGCCTTTTCATTCCGGCGTCGGCGCGCTAGGTTAGGCGTCCATTCGAAATAGCTGGGGGAGCCGAGTGGTCCGGGTGGATCCGTTGGCTGAGAGGCGCGCCGAGAGCGCGCGACCCCTGAACCTGCTCCGGGTAATGCCGGCGAAGGGAAAGCGAGGCCAGCGTGGACGATATTGGTTCGAAGAGTTCTCGGGGTTCGCAGATTGACGGCGGCGGGCGGAAGGGCGACGGAGCGGGCGAGCTCGGCGCACAAGGTGCGGACGCCGGCCCTGGTCGGAGCGGCCGGCGCGGCCTCCCGACGATCGCGGCCGATCCCGTCGAGGGCCTGGCGCCGCTCGAGGAGCTGCCGGCCTCCGAGCGCGTATACCTGACAGACGGCGACCTCCGCGTGCCGGTCCGTCGCATCGCCGTCGCCGACGGCGCCGAGCCACCGCTCGACGTCTACGACACCTCGGGTCCGCGCACGGTCGACCTGCACCAGGGCCTGCCCAAGCTCCGAACGCCGTGGATCGAGCGGCGGGTCGCGCGCGGCGACGTGAACTTCAGCCAGATGCACTACGCGCGTCTCGGCGAGATCACCGAGGAGATGCGCTTCGTCGCGCTGCGCGAGAACGTCGCGCCCGAATTCGTGCGCGACGAACTCGCGCGCGGGCGCGCCATCATCCCCGCGAACCGCAAGCACCCCGAGAGCGAGCCCATGATCATCGGGCGCAACTTCCTCGTGAAGATCAACGCCAACATCGGCAATTCTGCGGTCTCGTCGTCGATCGGCGAGGAGGTCGACAAGCTGCGCTGGTCCGTGCGC
This sequence comes from Polyangia bacterium, assembly GCA_035939455.1. GTDB lineage: Bacteria > Myxococcota_A > Polyangia > Fen-1088 > Fen-1088 > DASZFV01. The sequence continues at coordinate 32,481 of DASZFV010000330.1, read as the reverse complement.
TGGGGCGCCGACACCGTCATGGACCTTTCGACGGGAGACAACATCCACGAGACGCGCGAGTGGATCATCCGCAACTCGCCCGTTCCCATCGGGACCGTTCCGATCTACCAGGCGCTCGAGAAGGTGAAGGGCAAGGCCGAGGAGCTCGACATCGACGTCTTTCTCCAGACGCTCGTCGAGCAAGCGGAGCAGGGCGTCGACTACTTCACGATCCACGCGGGCGTCCTGCTCCGCTACGTGCCGCTCACGGCCCGGCGCGTGACGGGCATCGTCTCGCGCGGCGGGTCGATCATGGCGAAGTGGTGCCTCGCGCACCACGAGGAGAACTTCCTCTACACGCACTTCGAGGAGATCTGCGCGGTCATGAAGAGGTACGACGTGGCCTTCAGCCTCGGCGATGGCCTTCGCCCCGGCTGCATCGCCGACGCGAACGACGCCGCGCAGTTCGGCGAGCTCGAGACGCTGGGCGAGCTCACGAAGATCGCGTGGAAGCACGACGTGCAGGTCATGATCGAGGGCCCCGGCCACGTGCCGCTGCACAAGATCCAGGAGAACATGGACAAGCAGCTCGCGCTCTGCCACGAGGCGCCGTTCTACACGCTCGGGCCGCTCGTGACGGACATCGCGCCCGGCTACGACCACATCACGTCGGCGATCGGCGCGGCCATGATCGGCTGGCAGGGCACGGCCATGCTCTGCTACGTCACGCCCAAGGAGCACCTCGGGCTGCCGAACCGGAAGGACGTCAAGGACGGCGTCATCGCCTACAAGATCGCGGCGCACGCGGCGGACCTGGCCAAGGGGCACCCGGGCGCGCAGCGGCGCGACGACGCGCTCAGCAGGGCGCGCTTCGACTTCCGCTGGCAGGACCAGTTCAACCTCTCGCTCGATCCGGACACGGCGCGCGAGTTCCACGACGAGACGCTGCCCGCGCCCGCCGCCAAGGGCGCGCACTTCTGTTCGATGTGCGGGCCGCACTTCTGCTCGATGAAGATCACGCAGGACGTGCGCGATTACGCCGCCCAGCAAGGCCTCGCCGAGGATGAGGCGCTCGCGGCCGGGCTGCGCGAGAAGGCCGAGGCGTTCCACGCGGCCGGGCAGAGCCTGTACGTGCCCGACGGGCCGGCCGGTGTGGAGTAGCGCGAGCGTGGCCGGCGGGCGCCGACGAGCCTTCGCGCGCCTCGCGTGGGCGGCGGCGCTTCTCGGCGCGGGCGTCGTCGCGGCGGCGGGTTGCTCGAACGACGCCGGTCCGGCCGTGCCCATCGACCCGGCCGTCATGTACGCGCAGAACTGCGCGCGCTGCCACGGCGCCGACGGCCGCGGCGATCCCGAGCTCAAGAAGACGCTCCCGGTGCGCGACTTCTCGGATCCCGTATTCCTCGCGAAGGCGCAAACCGACGATCTCGCGCGCACGATCATGGCGGGCAAGGGCCAAATGCCGGCCTTCGGCGCGAGCCTGAGCTTGCCGAAGATCCAGGCGCTCTCCGGCTACGTCGAGCGTCTGGGTCGATCGGCGCCCGTTCGCTGATCACGCCTTAAGTTGCGCCGGCGCGCCGCCGACGCGAGACTAGGGAGACGATGAGGCTCCCGGCCGGGATCGTGCTCGCTTGCTTGCTCGCCGGTGGGACCGCCGTCGCGCGCGAGCACACGGCCGACGCTCGCCATCACCTCAAGAAGGCCAACGAGCTGGCGGAAGAGGGCAAGTGCGCCGCCGCCGTCAGGGAGTACACCGCCGCCTACCAGAAGCTTCACGATCCGATCGTGCTCTTCAACCGGGCCGAGTGCTACCGCCGCCTCGGCGAGAGCGCCAAGGCGGCAGACGACTATCGCGGCTTCCTCGCGGGCTTTCCGGCGGCGCCCAACCGCGCCGAGATCGAGGCGCGCATCGCGGCTCTCGACGCGGCCTCCGCGCTCCCGCCGCGACGTCCGCCTCCGCCGGTCGCGCGTGTCCCCGCGCCCGCGCCGCCTTCGCCTTCGTCCCAGCCGCCGCCGGCTCCGGCCGCTCCGCCGCCGCGCGCGCCCGCGCCGAGCGAGGCCGTGGGCCCCATGCCTTTCTTGCCGCCGCCGCCGTCGGCCGGAGGTGACGCGAAGTCGCTCGTCGAGGCGCCGCGCTCGACGCCGGGCGAACCGCCGACCTCGGAGGCGAAGGGCGGCTCGCGCTGGTGGCTCTGGACGACGCTCGCGATCGTCGCCGTGGGCGGCGGCGTCGCGGGCTATCTGTTCCTGCGGCCCAAGGACGAGGCCCTGCCCCCCGTGACCCTCGGGAACTACCGGTTCTGAGCATGACCCGCCCGGTGACGCGTTCCGGTCTGGTCGGCCTCGTGGGCCTCCTGCTCGCGTGGGGCGGCTGCAAGCTGTCCGACTCGATCTTGCTCGTCGAGGTGGCGGGGTCGGCCGATCTGATGGTGTCTCAATTCAGCGTGACGGTCACGGCGGGGCTCGACGCGCGAAATTTCCGTGTGCCCCCCATGCCGACGCCCGAGCCGATCAGTCTCCCGGCCAGCTTCACGATCGCGCTCGATCGCTCGCACATGGGCCCCATCACGCTCTCGATCGACGCCCTCGACGCCAGCGGCTCACCGATCGGCTTCGGCACCACCATGCAGCAGCACATCCAGATCGGCGGTCAGACGAGCATCAGCGTCATGTTGACCGCCGAGCTGCCGCCCGACGTTGGAGACGGCGGCGCCGACGGTGCGACGGACGGGAGCTCGACCCGCGACGCGCCCGACGGCGACGGCGCCTCCGAGACGGATGGCGCGGCGGGTCAGGACGGAGCGGCGCGCGCCCACGGCGCGACTGACGATGCGGACGCGATGGGCTTGGACGACGCGACTGACTGAGCCAGGATGGGGCGGAAACGCCATGACAATCGCCGGACCGGTCTCCCTTTCACCGCCGCTTCGCCCTCTGCCCGTGCTGCCGGACGCCGACGACTGGGGGTGGCAACTCCGCAACCGCATCACGACCAAGGCGGACATCGCGGCGCGCCTCCCACTCACGCCGGAAGAGACGGCGGGCCTCGACGCGGCGCCGGGCCACTTTCGCGTCGCCGTGACGCCTTACTATTTTTCGCTCATCGACGCCGCGCGCCCCGACTGCCCGGTGCGCATGCAGGTCATCCCGCGCGGCCGGGAGCTCGTGAACGAGCCCGGTGACCTCGTCGATCCTCTGGGCGAGGACAGCCATTCGCCGGCGACCGGGATCTTCCACCGCTATCCCGACCGCTGTCTCTTGCTCGCGCTCGACCGCTGCGCGATCTATTGCCGGCACTGCAACCGCCGGCGGCTCGTGGGGCAGGGCGAGGCGCCCATCTCGCGCGAGGATCTGCGGCAGGCGCTCGACTACATCGCACGCACGCCCGCCATCCGCGACGTCCTCATCTCGGGTGGCGACCCGCTCACGCTGTCGACGTCGCGCCTCGAGGAGATCATCAAGGCCCTGCGCGCCATTCCGCACGTCGAGATCATTCGCATCGGCACGCGCGTGCCCGTCGTGCTGCCCATGCGCGTCACCGACGAGCTCTGCGCAATGCTCAAGAGGTACCACCCGCTCTTCGTCAACACGCACTTCAACCACCCCAAGGAGCTCACGCCGCTCGCGCGCGCCGCGTGCGAAAAGCTCGCCGACGCCGGCATCCCCGTCGGCAACCAGACCGTGCTCCTGCGCGGCGTGAACTCCTCGGTGAAGGTGCTGCGCAAGCTCTTCACGGAGCTGCTGCGCTGCCGCGTGCGGCCGTACTACCTCTTCCAGGGCGACGTCGCCGCTGGGACGTCGCACCTGCGGACGTCGGTCGAGACGGGCGTCGAGCTCATGCAGCAGCTGCGCGGGCACATCTCGGGCCTCGCGATCCCGCACCTCGTGATCGACACGCCCGGCGGCATGGGCAAGGTCAGCATTGGGCCCGACTACGTCGTCTCGCGCGGCCCCGACAAGTGGACCCTGCGCAACTACGAGGGCAAGCTCGTCGACTACCCCCAGCCCGCCGACAAGGACGCGACCTGCGCCTACGACGAGGTCTACTTCGGGTCGACGTAGACCGAGGCTGTCCGGCGCAGGCCGTTCACCCGCGGACGCCAGAGCCGCATCCGAGGAGCAGCGAAAGGAGAGTCAGAGCCGGTCCGGCTCGCCGCATCGCCTCATCGAATCACGTCTCGAGCCCGGCGCTCGGACAGAAAGAAGCGAGGGTGCAGGTCTCGCAGGCGGGCTTCCGGGCGAAGCAGACGCGCCGGCCGTGCCAAATGATCTGGTGCGAGAAACGGATCCAGCTCTCCCGCGGGATCACCTTCATGAGGTCGTGCTCGATCTTCTTCACGTCGGGCGAGCGGGTTAGGCCGAGGCGCATGGCCAGGCGCTGGACGTGCGTGTCGACGACGACACCCTCGGCGAGCCCGTAGGCGGTCCCGAGCACGACGCTGGCCGTCTTGCGCGCGACGCCGGGCAGCACGACGAGCTCGGCCAGGGTCCGCGGCACCTCGCCGCCGTACTCTCTCATGATCATCGTGGCCGCGCCCCTGAGGCTCTTGGCCTTCTGGCGGAAGAAGCCCGTCGTGCGGATGAGCGCCTCGAGCCTGGGCAGCGGCGCCTTCGCCATGGCGTCCGGCGTCGGGTATTTCCTGAACAGCGCGGGCGTGACCAGGTTGACGCGGTCGTCGGTGCACTGGGCCGAGAGGATCGTCGCACACACGAGCTGAAAGGGCGTCTCCCGATCGAGCTCGCAGTCGACGTCGGGGTAGAGCTCCTCGAGGCCCTCGAGGATCGAGCGCACGCGCGCCGGATCGGGCGGCCACGGCCCGCGGCGCGGCCGCCGCGTCGCCTTCGTGACGAGCCTCGCCCTGACGAGCTTCGCCTTTGTTTGGACCGACATCGACGGGCGTTATAGCATCGAGCCCGCGTGGAGACGCTCGAAGACCTGGACGAGGAGCTCGCGAAAGCGCGACGCGACGCCGATGGCGTCGACATCTACAAGCACCGTCGGCGGTATCGCCTCTTCAAGGCGATCCTCCTGGGCGCGGCGCTCGCGGGGCTGACGGCGCTCATCATGGCGATGATCGACGGCAAGCGAAACCCGTGCGAGCGCGTGCACAGCTACCTTTGCCAGAAGGATCCCGCGGGGCTCCCGTGCAAGTCATATGAGGCGATCGTCGACGAGTCCAAGCACGACTCCTCGCCCGAGATGCGCTCGAACATCCTGTCGCAGTGCCAGTCGAAGATCGAGCGCCTCAAGGCCGAGGACGGCGTCGACGTGAGGTGAGCGCGCGCCCCGGCTCAGGCGAAGATCTTGCCCGGATTCAGCAGCTCTTGCGGATCCCAGAGGCGCTTCAAGCGCCTCTGCCAGCCGATGACCTCGGCCGACTGCTCCCAAGCCATGTAGCGCGCCTTCGAGATGCCGATGCCGTGCTCGCCCGAGAGCGTGCCGCCGAGGTCGAGGGCCGCGCGGAACACGCCGCCGAGCGCGGCGTCGATGCGCGCCGCGACGGCGGCGTCGCGGTGGTTCTCGTCGGTGAGGACGTTAATGTGCAGGTTGCCGTCGCCCGCGTGTCCGAACGTCGCCGTCATGAGGCGCTCCTTGGCGGCGATGCCATCGACGCGCGCGAGCATCTCGGCGATCGATCCCGGCGGCACGACGATGTCCTCCGAGAGCTTGAAGGCGTGCGCCTCGCGCAGCGCGCGCGAGCAGCTGCGACGCGCGCTCCAGAGACGCTCCCGGTCGGCGTCGTCGCGCGCGATGATGACGTCGGTGGCGCCGAGCTCCTCACACACTCCGCCGCAGCGCAGGAGGCTCGCCTCCATGCCCTCGGGCTCGCCGTCGAGCTCGATGAGCACGAGCGAGCCCGCGTTCGCCGGGAACGTGAACGCCGCCTTCGGCCGCACCTGATCGATCGTGGCGCGATCCATGAGCTCGAGCGCGCGCGGCCGGTACCCCTTGCGAACGACGGCGCTCACGGCGCGCCCCGCCGAAGCGGCGTCGGGCATGATGGCGACGAGCGTGCCCACGCCTTCGGGCCGCCCGACGAGCTTGACGGTGATCTCCGAGGTCACGCCGAACGTGCCCTCGCTGCCGACGAACAGCGCCGTGAGATCGTAGCCCGTCACGCCCTTGGGCGTCTTGCGGCCGAGGCGCAGCGTCTCGCCGCCCATGAGCGTCACGACGAGGCCCAGCGTCCAGTCGCGCGTGACTCCGTACTTGAAGGCGCGCGGGCCGCCCGCGTTCTCGGCGACGTTGCCTCCCATCGAGCACATGGCGAGGCTCGCGGGATCGGGCGCGTAGAACATGCTCTGGGCCTCGACGGCCGCTTGCAGGTCGGCGTTGATGACGCCCGGCTCGACGATGGCGATGCGGTCGTCGATGCTGATGTCGACGATCTTCTTCATGCGCTCGGTCGAGAGCACGAGGCCGCCGCGCACCGGCAGCGCGCCGCCCGTCATGCCCGTGCCCGTGCCGCGCGGCGTGACCGGAATCTCGTGCTCGGACGCGAGGCGCAGCACGAGCTCGATCTCCGCGCGCGACTCGCACAGCACGGCCGCGTCGGGCGGGAAGACGCCGCGCCCGGACTCGTCGCGCCCGTAGGGCTCGAGGGCCTCGGGCGCCCGCAAGACGCGGTCTCCGCCCAACTCCCGGCTCAGCAGCTCAGCGACGTCGACGGCCAATCGGTCCCCGAAAAACAAAAGGGCGGAAGCACGAGGTGCTCCCGCCGTTGAAGAATTCGAGATCGCTGCGTCCGAAACCAGCCCGGGCGCGGCGCCTCGCTGAAAGCGTCAGACGCTGAAGGAGCTGCCGCACCCGCAGGTCGACTTGACGTTCGGGTTCTGGAACTTAAACCCGGCGCCGTGCAGCCCTTCGACGTAGTCGACCTCCGTGCCCACGAGGTACATGAGGCTCATCTCGTCGCAGATGAGCTTGACGCCCTTGACGTCGAACGCGCGGTCTGTCTCCTGCGGCTGGTCGAAGTAGAGGTCATATGAGAAGCCCGAGCAGCCGCCCCCCTGCACCTTGAGGCGCAGAGCGTAGGTCTCCTCGATGTTCTCCTCCGTGCGGATCTCGCGCACCTTCTCGGCGGCCTTGTCGGACAGCGCCACCAAGGGGCCTTCTTCCTGGCCGACTTCTGAACCTTCCGGCTGGGCGGGAAGATTCTGCGACTCCGGGGTCTGGGTCTCGAGGGCTCCTACTGACATCGTGTCTCCTTGCTGGAAAGTATAGTCCAAGGCACCCGCGACGCCAATGCCGTGACATGGCGCGAGAGGTCAGACGTCCCCGGGCGATCACCTTGGCTTGCCGGGACCCTGCTTCTCGGCAAAGATAGCCGACTTCCGGGGGGATTTGTCACTCGTGAGAGCCACGGACATCAAAAAGGCTCCGGCGGGGAGCCGGTCGTAGGAGCGCGCAGAGATGAGCTTCGGAAAAGTTCTCAAGGACGTGAAGGCCCAGATCCGCGAGACCGACGTCGAGTCGGTTCGCAAGGTCGTCGAGGCCGCGAAGGGGAAATCAGGCGACGGCAACGGCGCGGGCCCGATCCTCATCGACGTCCGCGAGAAGGACGAGTGGAACGAGGGCAACATCCCCGGCGCGCGCTGGCTCTCGCGCGGGTTCCTCGAGCAGCGCATCGAGGATCAGGTGCCCGAGAAGTCGGCCGAGATCGTCCTTTACTGCGCGGGCGGCACGCGCTCGGCGCTCGCGGCGCGCACGCTCGAGGAGCTCGGCTACACCAACGTCAAGTCCATGGCGGGCGGGTTCTCGGCGTGGAAGCGCGCCGGGCTGCCCTTCGATCGCCCGTACAACATGACGCCTGAGCAGTCGCTGCGCTACGCGCGGCACACAATGCTGCCCGAGGTGGGCGAGGCCGGGCAGGTCAAGCTGCTCAGGTCGAAGGTGCTGTGCCTCGGCGCAGGCGGGCTCGGGTCGCCGGCCGGGCTCTACCTGGCGGCGGCTGGCGTGGGGACGCTGGGCTTCGTCGACGACGACGTCGTCGATGCGTCCAACTTGCAGCGCCAGATCCTGCACTCGACCGATCGCGTGGGCCTGCCCAAGGTCGAGTCGGCGAAGCAGGCCATCGCCAAGCTCAACCCCGACGTCAAGGTCATCGGCCACCAGACCCGCCTATCGTCCGAGAACGTGATGGACATCATCAAGGACTACGACCTGATCGTCGACGGCGCTGACAACTTCCCGACGCGCTACCTGCTGAACGACGCGTCGCTCAAGCTCGGCAAGCCCATCGTCCACGGCAGCATCTACCGCTTCGAGGGTCAGGTGACGTCGTTCATCCCCGGCAAGGGCTGCTACCGCTGCCAGTTTCCCGAACCGCCGCCGCCCGACATGGCGCCGTCGTGCCAGGAGGCGGGCGTCCTCGGCGTGCTCTGCGGTGTCATCGGATCGCTCCAGGCGGTCGAGGCCATCAAGATCCTGCTCGGCATCGGCAAGCCGCTCTCCGACCGGACGCTGTTCTTCGACGCGCTCGGGCTCAAGTTCCGCGAGTTCAAGCGCCACCGAATCGCGACGTGCCCGACCTGCGGCGAGGGCATCAAGCCCGAGAACATACAGCTCATCGACTACCAGGCTTTTTGCAACGTCACGACGTGACGCTCGCCCTTTTGGCGGCCGCGGGTGCGCTCTTCGTCAAGGCACGGTGAAGAGCGCGTCGTGTTGGCCCGCTTTCCTACACCGTCGCAACCGGTGGCCAGGCGGGTCGTGCCCCCGCCGGGGCGTGTGGGCGTCACCCCAACCGCCCAGATTCGTTGTATGAGATCGCGCCAACATGTTTGAAGGGTTCGCGTTCGCGGCTGGCAAAGGGAGCGCTCCGGAGAGCGGGGAGCGGAATTTTGGGTTGGCGATCGACGAGTTTCGGTATGGGGATTTGTACGAGCCGGGCAAGCTCGCGGAGCTGGACAAGAGATTTCGGGCGGAGCTCGCGGCGGCGGACGCGGAGCTCGCCAAGAAGTTCGAGGCCTATCGGGCGGGAGAGATGCTCACGCCGCCGCAGGAGTCCGAGCTGCTCATCGCGGTGGCGCGGCCCCTCGGTACCTTCGTGGCGCGGCTCTTCCGGGTCGAGAAGGAGCACCAGGCGCTCGTCGATCGGGCAGCGCGCGAGGACGTCATTTTTCGGATGAAGACGTTCATCGCGCGGCGCGCGATCAAGAAGTACCCGGAGACGGCGCCGCCGGCCGAGACGGCGGCGACGCTGCGCACGCAGGTGCGGTCGCTCTGCGCGACGGCCTTCCCCGAGCTCATCGCGACGGGCGACGACGAGCTGACGTTCGCGACGGTCCTTGCCGTTCTGCTGGCGGGCGAGAGCAAGTTGGACGCCGGAAAGGAGAGCACGGCGCCTGGCACGCCCGCGGGCGACGAGCTTGGGCGGCGGCAGGCGCGCGAGCAGCTCGCGAATCGGCTCGATCTGTTCGAGCGTTGGGCGGCCGTGCACCGCTTCGAGCCGTCGGGCCGCGCCGCCGTCAAGGGTTGGGTGTCGTTCCAGGTGCCGCACAACGTGGACCACCACGACCTCGTGCCGCTCCGCCGGCCCGACGCGCAGCTGCCCAACGTCACCGACGGGCCGTCCGAGCACCGCCGGCGGCGCGACGGGTTCGCGCTCACGGACGCGCGCATGTCCGCGCGCGAGGTCGCGAACGAATCCGACTACTGCATGTACTGCCACGAGCGCGAGAAGGACTCGTGCTCGAAGGGCATGCACGACAAGCACGGCACGCTCAAGCGAAACCCGCTGGGCGTCGCGCTCGCCGGCTGCCCCCTCAACGAGAAGATCGGCGAGATGCACGTCCTGCGCAAGGGCGGCGACTCGATCGCCGCGCTCGCGGTCGTCGTCATCGACAACCCGATGGTCCCCGGCACGGGCCACCGCATCTGCAACGATTGCATGAAGGGATGCATCTTCCAAAAGCAGGAGCCCGTCAACATTCCCCAGGCCGAGACCGGCGTGCTCACGGACGTGCTGGGGCTGCCGTGGGGCTTCGAGATCTACGGCCTCCTCACGCGCTGGAACCCGCTCAACCGCGCGCGGCCCTTCGCGCTGCCCTACCGCGGCCGCAACGTGCTCGTCGTCGGCCTCGGCCCCGCCGGGTACACGCTCTGCCAGCACCTGCTCAACGACGGCTTCGGCGTCGTGGGCGTCGACGGGCTCAAGATCGAGCCGCTGCGCGCGGATCTCCTGGGCGCCGACGCGTGGCCGCCGCGCGCCGTGAAGAGCTGGAGCGAGCTCAGCGTGCCGCTCGACGAGCGACCCCTCGCCGGCTTCGGCGGCGTCGCCGAATACGGCATCACCGTGCGATGGGACAAGAACTTCCTCACGGCGCTGTACCTGACGCTCGCGCGGCGCGCGACGTTCCGGGTCTACGGCGGCGTGCGCTTCGGGGGCACGCTCGACGTCGAGGGCGCCTTCGCGCTCGGCTTCGATCACGTCGCGCTCGCCGCGGGCGCGGGCAAGCCGACCATCATCGACGTCAAGAACAACCTCATCCGCGGCGTGCGCAAGGCGTCCGATTTCCTCATGGCGCTGCAGCTCACGGGCGGCTTCAAGAAGGACTCGCTCGCGAACCTGCAGGTGCGCCTGCCCGCGCTCGTCATCGGCGGCGGGCTCACTGGGATCGACACGACGACCGAGGCGGCGGCCTACTACCCCGTGCAGGTCGAGAAGTTCCTCGCGCGTTGGGAGGCGCTCGTCGCGGACAACGGCGGCGACGAGGCGGCCGCGTTCAAGGTTTACGACGCCGAGGAGGCGGCCGTCGCGCGGGAGTTCCTCGAGCACGGACGGGCCGTGCGCGCCGAGCGGGCGCGCGCCGCGGCGGCCGGCGAGGCGCCCGACTTCGCGACGCTCGTCAACGCCTGGGGTGGCGTCTCGCTGGTCTACCGGCGCGCGCTGAAGGACAGCCCAGCCTATCGACTCAACCACGAGGAGATCACGAAGTTCCACGAGGAGGGCGTGCGCTTCATCGAGAAGCTCTCGCCCGCGGCCTGCATCCCCGACGAGACCGGCGCGCTCGCGGCCGTCGAGTTCGAGCGCCACGAGCCGCTGGGTGACGACGGGAACGTGACCTGGAAGAAGGTCGGGGACAACGTGCGGCTGCCGGCGCGTAGCCTGTTCGTCGCCGCGGGTACGCAGCCCAACATCACGTACGAGCACGAGCGGCCTGGCACGTTCCAGGTCGAGCCGCGCACGAAGAGCTTCCGGCCCTTCGTCGCCGTGCGCTCCGAGAGCGGCCACCTCCAGCTGCGCCTGCCGCACGAGGGCGAGGTGGGCTTCTTCACCTCATACCTCCGCGAAGGCCGCACCGTGAGCTTCTACGGCGATAACCACCCCGTGTACGCGGGCTCGGTCGTGCGCGCCATGGCCTCGGCCAGGGACGGCGCGCCGCACGTCGCCGAGCTCTTCGCGGGCGAGCTGCGCGCGCAGCAGAACGAAGGCGCGAACGGCCAGCCGGCGCGCGAGGCGGCCTGGACGGCGTTCACGGCGAAGCTGGACGACGAGCTGCGCGCCACGGTCGTGCGCGTCGATCGCTTGACGCCCACGATCGTCGACGTCATCGTGCGCGCCCCTGCGGCCGCGCGCCGCTTCGAGCCCGGGCAGTTCTTCCGCCTGCAGGACTTCGAGGCCCACGCGACCGCCGCGCGCGGCTCGCGGCTGGCCATGGAGGGCCTCGCGCTCACGGGCGCCTGGGTCGACAAGGACAAGGGCTTGCTGTCCCTCATCGTGCTCGAGATGGGCGGCAGCTCGCGGCAGTGCGCGACGCTCGCGCCCGGTGAGCCCGTCGTCGTGATGGGCCCGACGGGCGCGCCCACCGAGATCCCGTCGGGCGAGGCCGTCGTGCTGTGCGGCGGGGGGCTCGGCAACGCCGTGCTCTTCTCGATCGCGAAGGCGTTGCGCGAGCACGGCAATAAGGTCCTCTACTTCGCGGCCTACCGGCGCCGCGAGGACATCTACAAGGTCGAGGAGATCGAGGCTGGGACCGATCAGGTCATCTGGAGCGTCGACGGCGGCCCGCTGCCCGCGACGCGCCGCCCCCAGGATCGCGCCTTCGAGGGCAACGTCGTGCAGGCCATGCTGGCGTTCGCGAAGGGCGAGCTCGGCGAGGCCAGGGTGCCGCTGCCGTCTTGCAGCCGCGTCATCGCCATCGGCAGCGACCGCATGATGGCGGCCGTCAAGGAGGCGCGCCACGGCATCCTCGCGCCGCACTTCAAGCCGGGTCACGTCGCCATCGCGTCGATCAACTCGCCCATGCAGTGCATGATGAAAGAGATCTGTGCACAGTGCCTGCAAAAGCACGTCGACCCCACGTCGGGCAAGGAGACGATCATCTTCTCCTGCGCGAACCAGGATCAGCTCCAGGACTTCGTCGATTGGAAGAACCTCGCGGCGCGCCTGCGCCAGAACACCGTGCAAGAGAAGCTCACGGACGCCTGGGTGCGTTCGCTCCTCGCGGCGGGCTGAGGCGGCGTCCGGCGCGGGTCAGTAGTTCGAGCAGGTCGTCAAGAAGCAGCTCCCGTCGCCGCCCGACTCTTCGTAGCAGCGGTCGAGCGCGTCGTCCTCGACGGCCGTCATGTTTTGGAGGCCGAAGCCGGCGAACGTCGACTCGGTCACCGGATACTGATCACCGTAGGAGTCTTCGGCGACGCACGTCACGCTGCGGATGATCGCCCAGTCCCAGTAGTAGACGGGCCGCGCGAACTCGCCGTGGCCCCAGTGGCGCCAGGGATGCTCGCCGTAGCGCATGGCGCGCGGGCGAAGGACGCGGACCGCGTGCGGATGATAGGCGGGGTGATAGGTCGCGGCGGGGGGGCGGCCGCCGGGCGGGTGCCCCCGCCACGCGGGAGGCGCAGCGCGCGGAGGCAGCCGCTCGTCGTGACGAACTTCGCGCTTCTGGTCCTGTTGCTCTTCGTGACGCTCTTGGTGGACACCCTGCCGCTCGTCGCGCCGTTCCTCGGCGCGCGCGACGGAGGTGAGCCGCGGTGAGGCGAACAACAATGTGAAGGCCAGCGATGCTCCGAGCTTCATTCGAGTCTTCTCCCGCGCGAGGGTCTAGTGGCGCCGTGCAAGGAGTGCAGTGTAAGGCCTAGTCGGCAGTCTGGAAAGGCGTCGTGCCCCTCCGGTGTTCACCCCACGGCGTCGGGGCAGGGCGCGGGCCGGTCGTCTCACCCGGGCCGGGTGTTGTCGCCGGCGCGCTGGCGATCGCGGAGGCCGACGGCGTTGTAGATGCGCAGCTCGTCGGCCTTGCCCTTGAGCCGCACGTCCGGTAGCGGCACGGCGGCGATCTCGCCCTGGACCTTTTTGAAGGTCGCCGCGGAGAGGATGATCTGGCCGGGCTGCGCGACGCTGCACAGGCGCGCCGTCGTGTTCATGGCGTCGCCGATGGCCGTGTACTGGAGCGCGCGCGAGCTGCCGATGGCGCCCGTGACGACCATGCCCGTGTTGATGCCGATGCCGATCTTGATCTCGTTCTGGCCCTCGTCGAGGCGCACGCGGTTGAACTCCGACAAGACCTGCATCATGTCGAGCGCGCACGCCACGGCCTTGACCTCGGCGTTCTCCATGGCGACGGGCGCGCCGAAGAGCGCGATGATCTCGTCGCCCACGAACTTGTCGAGCGTGCCCTGGTACTTGAAGATCACGTCCACCATGAGCTCGAAGTACTCGTTGAGCATGCGGACGATCTCTTGCGGCGCGCGCGACTCGCTCATCGACGTGAAGCCGCGGATGTCGGAGAAGAGCAGCGTCACCTCGGACAGCGCGCCGCCCTTCTCGAGCTGCAGCTTGCCCTGCACGACCTGATCGACGAGGTTGGGCGAGAGCAGGCGCTGGAACTGCGCGCGCGTCTTGGCCTCCTGCTCGATCTTGCGCGCGAGCTGCGAGTTGTGGATGGCGACGGCGGCCTGGCTCCCGATGCCGCCGAAGATCTGCAGGTCCTTCTCGGTGAAGGCGTTGGTCGCGATCATCGAGTCGAGGTGCATGATGCCGAGCAGCTCGTCGTGGTGAATGAGCGGCACCGTCATCGTCGAGCGGATGCCCTGCATGATGACCGAGTGCGCCGCCGAGAAGCGGCTGTCCATCGTCGCGTCCGACGACAGCACCGAGGCCTTGTGGTTCACGACCTCGCTCAGGATCGACTTCGACAGCACGATTTGCTCGTTCTTGCCGTCGCGGGTCCTCGCGATCTTCGGCGTGGGGACGCCGTCCTCCATGAGCAGGATCACGCCGCGGTCGGCGGGGATGAGCTCGAAGGCCTTCATGATGATCTTCTCGAGCAGGACCTCGAGGTTGACCTCGAGGCCGATCGAGCGGCCGAGCTCGTTGGCGAGGCGCAGCTTCTCGTAGTCGCGGCGCAAGACCTCGACGTCGAAGATCTCCTTCTCGGGCAGGAACTCGCGCGTCGCGGGCGCGGCCTGGATCTTCTGGCGGATGAGCGCCTCGGTCGCCGAGGGCGCGATCGTGACCTTCTGGAGGAGCGAGTCCTCGGCCGAGCGCTCCTGGTAGGTGAGCCGCGTCGAGCCGAGCGTGATCTCGTCGCCGTCGATGAGGAGGTGCTCGTTCAGTCGTTCGCCGCGCAGGAACGAGCCGTTCAAGCTGCCGAGGTCGCGGAACAAGAACCGTCCGTCGGGCTGGCGGATGATCTGCGCGTGCTCCTTCGACACGATGCGATCGAGGATCTGGAGCGTGTTGTCGGGGTGCCGACCGACGGTGTTGACGGCCCCGAGCTCGTAGTCGCGCCGCTGGTCGTTGCCCGTGACGATGATCTTGCCCATGCCGGGGAGCCCGGCCGGCATCATAACCCCAAACGCCCCTGGCGCCGGCTGGGATTCCGAACCCTGACGGCCCGTCGGGTCTTGGTTCCGGTCCGCTGCCCATCGATCTACACTGCTACCCTGTTTGCCTGTTTGCCTGTTTGCCCCGGCAAGATCTGGCACGCTGCGAGCCGAAAGTTCTCATGTCTTCGTTGACCCCGACCCCCATCCCGATCGGCCGCACCGATGAGGTGACCCAGCCCAGCATCCCCGCGGGCGCCGTGTACGGTTCCGACGGCAAGCGGGTGCTCGAGCGGTCGCCCGCGCAGTGGGAGGCCGAGGCCCTCGCGACCGCCGAGGAGGCCGAGTCGCGCGAGGGCGTGGCCGCGGGCGCGCTGCGCTACGCGGCCGCGCGCATGCTCGAGGACGGCGTGGGTGACGTCGTCGCGGCCACCGATCACCTGCAGATGGCGGTCGCCGTGCAGCCCACGCAGACCTTTCGGCCCGTGCTGGGGGCGCTGCGCGTCCACGCCGTCGAGGCTGGCAGCACCTGGGCCGCGACCGAGCTCCTGGACGCCGAGGCCGCCGCCGCGGCGTCGGTGGCCGAGCGCGCCGAGCTGCTCGTCGAGAAGGCTTATCTCTTCGAGGACGGCCTGCTCGCCTCGGAGCCGGCGCGCCAGGCGCTCGAGGAGGCGCTCGGACTCGTGCCCGCGCATCGCGGCGCGCTCGAGGCGTTGCACGAGATCGCCGATCGCACGGGAGACGCGGCGCTTCTTTGCTCAGTGCTCGAGCGCAAGCTCGCGGGCGCCGCGTCGGCGCTCGAGCGGGCGCGCCTCCTGGCGCGGCTCGCCCAGCTCGCCGAGGCCGATCCGAGCCGGCTCAGCGACGCGCTCTCGCTCTATGGGCGCGCGCTCGACGAGACCGAGGACCCGGCGGACGGAGCGGGCGCCGTCGCCCGCGCGGGCCTGCGTCGCGCGGCCGCGCGCATCGGCAAGGATGCGGAGCTTTTGCGCGGCCTCGTGCTCGAGGCCGAGGCCACGCCCGTGGGGGGCGGCCGCGCGCCCTGGCTGGCCATGGCGGCCGGCCTCGCGCGGCACCGCCTCGGCACGGCCGAGCGCGCGGGCGAGCTCGTCGAGTCGGCGCGCGCCGAGGCGCCCGACGACGCGGCGCTCCTCGCGATCGCCGCCGAAGATCACGGAGCGGCCGGGCGCTGGACGCGCGCGCGCGAGGCGCTCGATCAGCAGGCGGCCCTCACGAGCGATCGCGACTGGGCCGCGGCGTTGCTGGGGCTCGCGGCTCACATCGCCGAACAGCACGAGGGCGACAACGACGCGGCCGCCGCGCGGCACCACCGGGTGCTCGCGAGCCGCGCCGCCGATCCCGTGACGCTGCTGGCGCTCGAGCGCATCGCCTCGCGCACAGGCGACGCGCGCGCCCAGGTCGAGCTGGCCGTCGCGGCCGTCGGGCGTAGCGTCGACGCCGCCGAGCGCGCCGCGCTGGCCCTGCGCGCCGCCGAGCTCGCCGAGACTGCCCTGCACGACGCCACCCAGGCGGCGGCCCTCGCGCGGCGCGCGCTCGAAGCCGTGCCCGGCTACGCGCCCGCGCTGCACCTGCTCGAGCGGCTCTACCCGGCGCTCGGGCGGTGGGACGAGATGGTGGGCGTCGTCGAGGCGGAGACGGTGTCGCGCGTCGGCGCCGAGGCGGTCTCCGCCGCCGCCGAGAGGCAGCCGGTCGGCGAGGACGGCAGCCTCCGCCTCGAGCGCCTCGGCACCCTCTACGAGGAACGCCTCGGCGATCCGGGACGCGCGCTGGCGTTGTTCGGCGAGTGGGCCAGCTCCGGCGTGCGCAGGCCGGCGGCGCTGCGCGCGCTCCTGCGCGCCGCCGAGAAGGCCGGCGACGCGCTCGTTGCGGCCGAGGCGGCGCTCAGGCTCGGTACGGACGTGCTCGGCCTCTCCGATGACGCGAGCGTCGCCTGGCGGTACCGCGCCGCGACGATCTACGAGGAGCGCGCCGCCGCCGACGACGAAGCCATTCGCGCTTATGACGCCGTGCTGGCGCTCGCGCCCGCCTTCCGGCCGGCCATGGAGGGCCTCGCGCGCGCCCACGAGCGTCGCAAGAACCTCGAAGCGCTCGTGGAGGTCCTCTCGCGCCAGGCCGCCAGCGAGGCCAACCCAGCGCAAGCGAGCGCCCTCGAGGTCGAGGCGGCGCGGCTCACGCTCGGCCGCATCGGCCGCCCCGAACAGGCGCTCGCGTCGGTGGCGCGCGCGCTCGCGTTCGATCCGACGAACGTCGCGGCCCACGCCGAGCACATCCGCGTGCTGGCGCGGCTCGGCCGCGGCGAGGAGCTCGCTGCCGCCTTGGGCGCGCTCGCGCCACTGGTCGCGGATCCGGCGGCCAAGGCGGCGCTCTACCGGCGCCAGAGTGAGATCTTCGAGTGGCAGCTGCGTCACCCGCGCGAGGCGTTGCTCGCGATCGAGCGCGCGCTGTCCGTGGCGATGCAGGCGCGGCCCCCGGGCACGGCGACTGCCGAGCTCGTGCAGGAACGGCTCTATCAGCTCCTCGGGCGCTCGGCAGAGGTCGCGACCCTCCAGCACAAGCGCCTCGCCGCCACGACGGCCGAGTCCTCGGCGCGAGGCGCGGCGCCCGCGCCGGGCGCGCCTTCGCCAGGGCGCCGCGTCGATCTCGCCTGGCGCCTCGCTGACGCGGCCGACGCCGTCGCCGTCCTCGAACTCGTGTTGGACGACGCGCCCACGGAGGTCGTGGCGCTCGAGGCGCACGTGACTTTCCTGCGCCGGCTCGGGCGCGATCGCGAGGCGGGCCTCGCGCTCGAGCGCCTCGCCGAGCTCGCCCAGCAGCCGGAGGCGAAGGCGGCGCTCTGGCGCGCGGCGGCCGCGGCCCGCGATCGCACGGGGACCCGCCTCGGCGAGGCCATGCTGCTGTGGGAGCGGATCGTCGACGCGAAGCCCACCGTGGGAGCGCTCACCGTCTTCGAGCGACACGCCGTGAGGCGCGGCGACTGGCCGCGCGTCGTGCTCGCGCGGCGAAAGCTGGCCGAGCTCGCCCCCGACGGTCCGACGCGCGCCGTCTTCCTGTGGGAGCTCGGCCTCGCGCACCTGTCGGCGGGCGATCTACGCGGCGCCGACGCCGACTTCGAGCGTGCCATCGACGCCGACGCGAGCTTCCTGCCGGCGCTGCGCGCGCTGGGTCGCCTGCGCGAGGCGACCGGCGAGGCGCGCTCCGCCGCCGAGCTCTTCGCCCGGCTCGCGCGGCTCACAAAGGCCGCCACGCGCGCCGCCGACGCCTTTCGCCGCGCCGCCCGCCTCTACGCCGCCAGCGAGTCGAGCGAAGGCGGCGACGAGAACGACGGTCAGCTCGCGGCCCGCTGCCTCGAGGAGGTGCTCGCGCTCGAGCCCGAGGCCGAGGCCGACTTCCAGGCGCTCGAGGCCATCCTGCGCGCGCGGGCCGACACCGATCGTCTCGCGCAGGTGATGCGCCGGCGCGCCGCCACGGGCACGGTCGTCCAGCGCCGCGATCGGCTCCTCGCGCTGGCCGCCCTCTTGCGCGAACGCGACGCCAACGACGCGGCGGCCGCGCTCGCCGAGGCCGTCGAGCTCGACCCGTCGTCCGTGCAGGCGCTCGCTCGGCTCGCCGAGGTGCAGGCCGAGCTCGGTCGACCGGCCGAGGCGGTCGCCTCGCTCCAGCGCGTGATCGCCGCCTCGCCCGATCCGCGCGTCGTGAGCGCCGCTTGGGTGCGCATCGGCGACCTCGCCGAGCGCAACCTCGCCGACGTGGGCGCCGCCGTCGAGGCCTATCGCAGCGCGCTCCTCTCGACGCCCGACGACGTGCGCGCCCTCACGGGCCTCGTGCGCGGCCTCTCGCGCCGGCGCGACTGGGCCAACGCGGCGCTCACGTTGCGCCGACTCGCCACCGTCGATCCCGATCGCGACGCGCGTGTCATTCACTTCATGTCGCTCGGCGATCTGCTGGCCGGCGCCGCCGAGGATCCCGAGGGCGCCGCTGACGCGCTCGAGCAGGCGCTGCTCCTCGATTCGCGCCACGCCGGAGCGATGGACCGCCTCGACGCGATCCTCACGGAGCTCGACGAGCCCTCGCGCCTCGCGGCGGCGCTGGGGCGCTTCCTCGAGATCGAGCCGCACGCCAAGGGGCGGCGCATGCGGCTCGCGTCCCTTTGGAGCGGCCCGCTCGCGTCGCCCCATCGGGCCGTCGACGAGCTCCGAATTGTCGTCGCCGAATCGCCCAAGGAGGTGCCGGCGCGCGCCGAGCTCGCGCGCGTCCTCGAGGAGGCCAAGCGCCTGCCCGAGGCCATCACCGAGCACCTCGGCTTGCTCAGCGTCGAGGCCCTGCGCCTCGATTCGCTCCGCGCGCTGCGCCGCCTCTTCGATCGCACGGGCCAGCCCCACCGCTCGGCGCGCGCCGTCGCCGCCCTCGCGGCGCTCGGCGCCACGGACGCCGCGGAGATCCGCGCCGTGCGCGAGGCGCGCGCGCGCTGGACGGACGAGACGGTCGGGGCCGTCACGACCGCCGAGTTCGAGGCCGTCATCCGCCACCCCGACGAACGTCACCCGGCGACGGCGTTGCTCGCCTCCATGGTCGAGGTGCTGCCGCGCCTGTACGCGATGAGCCTCGAGGACTGGGGCGTCACGAAGGCCGACCGGCTCGGGCCGCGCTCGGAGGAGCCCATGTTGCCCATCATCTCGCGTGTCGCCGCGCTGCTGGGGCTCACGGAGGGCTTCGAGATCTACCTGGCGCGCACGGGCACGACGCAGGTCGAGGTCGAGGCCAGCCAGCCACCCGCCGTGCTCGTGCCGACGACGTTGGCGGCGATGCCGCGCCAGGAGGCCTACTTGCAGCTCGGGCGGCAGCTCGGGCGCATCCGCGCGGCGACGCACGCGGCGTTGCGCGTGCCGCTCAAGGACCTGGGTCTGCTCATCGCGGCCGGCGTCCGCACGGTGTATCCCGACTACGGCCGCGGCGCGCTGCCCGAGGACAAGCTCAACGACGTGTCGCAGAAGATCGCGCGCGCGTTGCCGCGGCGGCATCGCCGGGCGTTCGAGCAGGCGGCGCTGTCGTTTCGCGACGGCGGCGTCTTCGACAGCGACCGGTGGCGGGCCGCGCTCCTGCACACAGGTCACCGCGCGTCGATCGTCGCGTCGGGCGACGTGCTCGGCGCGTTCGACCACATCGCGCGCCTCGATCGGCGCCTCGCGGCGGCCATCGTGCAGTCGCCCGAGGAGCTCCTGCGCGCCGCATCCGCTAACATCGAGGTCATCGAGCTCGTCAACTTCGCGCTCGGCGAAGAGCTCGCGACGCTCAGCCGCCGCCTGGGCCTCGATTAGGGCGGGGTGGGCGAGGCGGGCGCCGCGACGCCCGCCGCCGCGGTTTTGAGCTCGTGGCCGACGCGGCTGCGCAGGCAGCCGATGCCCAGCGTCGCTTGCAGCGTGAGCGCGAGGGCCTGCCCGACGAGGCTCGCCGCGAGCACGGCGGCCTTCTGGGCCTCGACGTTGCCTGGACCGTAGCGGGCGAAGAAGTACACCATCGCCGCCTGCGTCGTGCCGAGACCTTGCACTGAGATGGGGAGCACGGCGATGAAGAACACGATGGGGAGCGCCACGACCGCCTGGGCGATGGGGACGGCGACGCCGAAGGCGCGCAGCATCGAGGTCTGGTAGACCATGAGCGCGACGATGTGGGGGACGCGCACGAGCAGCGCCCGGGCGTGTCCCCGGAGGCCGGCCGCGAGCAGCACGTCGAAGACCGGCCGCCGCGCGAGCCAGGCCGGCTTGAGCGCGACGGCGACCGCGTAGACGGCCAGGCCCGCGTAGGCGACGCTCACGATGACGGCCACCGCGTGCGGGACGTCGGGCGCGACGGCCAGGCCCACGCTCGCGAGCACGAGCAGCGCGAGCACGTTGACGCCCATGATGAGCAGCACGGTGGCGACGCCGCGCAGGACCGGCGCGCCTGTCGCGCGGTGTACGAAGTAGACGATCGCGCCCTGGCCGACGTTGTAGTTGATGGCGGCGAGCAGGTAGGTCGCGCCGCGCACGACGAGCACCTGCGCATAAGACAGCGGCGCGAGGAACCAGGCGAACGTCTTCCAGATGGCGAACGAATCGGCGAAGTAGATCGCGGCGACTCCCGCGACGCCCACCGGAATCGTCCACGTCGCGGCCCCGCGCGCCGCCGCGACCACCGTGGCGAAGGGGATCTTGCGGAACAGGAGAAACAGCAGCGCCGCCGTCACCATCCAGGCCGCGGCGCGGCTCACTCGTTTGAGCATCGATCTCGGTTCCAAGTCACGGGCCGGGTGCCGGGGCGACGGCGGCCGCCGCGGCCTCCGCGGGCGGCGGGGCGGCGGGCGCTGGAGCGGCGACGAGCTGGACGGGAACGGCCACCGTGGCGCGGGCGCTCACGTCGACGATTCGCTCGGCCGTGACGTAGCCCGCGCGCGAGACGAGTAGCGTGTACCGGCCGGGTGCGGCGTCGAGCACGACCGGCGAGCGCGCCGCGACGCGCATCCCGTTGAAGGTCAGCTCGGCGTCCGCCGGCGTCGTCGAAATTTGCACGTGCCCCGGCGCGCGCGCGAGGAAGTGCAACACGCCGATGGCGATCGCGACGCCAGCCACGACGCTCGCGACCGACCAAACGCGGCGCCGGCGGCGCGCGTCGGCCTCGAAGGCCTCGGGATGGCCCGAGAGCTCAGCGATGGCGAGCGCCTCGACGCGCACGCTCTGCCGCCGCGTGAGCCGGCACCTCGAGATGGCTTCGCTGAAGGTCGCCATGTCGGGCCAGCGCTTGTCGGGATCCTTCTCGAGCGCGCGCAGAATGACGGCGTCGAGATCGACGGGCAGCGTGCCCGGTGGCCGCAGCGCGCTCGGCGCCTGGGGCGCCGCCATCGCGGGCGTCTCGGGCGGCGCATCGGCCTCGTTGGCAGCAAGAGGTGGCTGGCCGGTCACCAGGTGGTAGGCGAGGGCGCCGAGCGCGTGGACATCCGCGCGTTGATCGAGGACGCCGGGCTCGGGTGCGGAGCCGACGGGCCCGGCCGCGAGGCGCGCGCCACCGAAGCCGCGCACCTTGGCGAAATCGCGCCGGCCAGCGCGCGGCTCGATGAGCACGTTCTCGGGGTCGAGGTCGCCATGCACGATGCCGTGGCGATGCGCGGCGCCGAGCGCCGCCGCGATCTGCAGCACGATGGCCTGCGCGCGGTCCCACGGCAGCGGCCCGTCCTTCGCGAGCACGTGCGCGAGGTCCGTGCTCTCGAGAAGCTCGCTCACGAGGAAGACCGCGCCCTGTGTCGACCGACCGCCGTTGAGGATCTGGAGGACGTTTTCGTGGCCGATGCGCGCCAGGGTCCGCGCCTCCTCGAGGAACTGGTCGATGGCGGCTGGGCGCGCGTGCTCCGCCGCGAGCACCTCGATCATGACGTGCCGATCGCCGGAGAGGTGCGCGGCCTCGTACAGCGTGCCCCGGCCGCGTCCGTCGAGCCTGCGCACGACGCGGTAGCGGTCGAGGAAGACCTGGCCGAAAAGCGGATCTCCGCTGCCGCCGTTATGGCCGTCTGAGCTCGACATCGTCGCCCTGGGGCCTCGTCCTCTCGTCGGGGATGCGCGAGACGAGCTCCAAAGTAGGGTGTTCCATCCGGAAACGCAAACCTATCGCTGGCGCGTCGTGCCGGCGCGCGGCGCCTCGCCGCCGCGTCCTCACTGTGACAAGACGCGCACGTCGGTGATGAAATAGCGGGTATCGCCGAAACAGGAGCTGGGGAGTCCCTTCTTCTCCTCGTAGTGGAGCGCGACCTTCTTGCCCTCCATGTCGGCCATCTTCTTCGCGACGCCGTCGTCGGGAACCGTGAAGGCGAAGATCTGCGGGATGGCCCCGGGCACGGGCGACATCGCGAGCTCGCCCTCCCAGGTGCGGCAGACCCAGCCCCGGCGCGACAGCTTCTGAACGTAGCCGATGCGATCGCCCGACGAGTAGCTGAACTTGAGCGTGGCGAGTGTCCACAGCGCCGCGCCGCCGAACAAGATCGAGAGGAAGGCGAGCGGAATGATCTTGAGACGGTGTCGGCGGAAGAAGGTCGGCGGGAGCGACGGCGATGGCGGGGAGTCCGTGGTCACGACGCGAACGCTATGCGGAAAGCCCCCCGCTGCCAAGCGCGCCCAAGCCCTCCCACTCGCGCCACGGGTCGGACATCGTCGCGGTCGACGCGGCGTCGTGCGCCTCGTGACGCAGCCGGAAGAAGACGGCGTAGCGCACGTGCGGCCCGAGGTTGGGTGCGGCGCCGTGCGCGAGCTGGTAGTGCGCGAGGAGCGCGTCGCCCGCGCGCACGCGCAGCTGGCGCGGCGCCGGGAGCGCGATGGGCGGGAACCCCGTGAGGAGCCCGTCGGCGCCGTGAGCCGCGAAGTGGCGCGCGAGCGCGGTGTGCGTGCCGGGCCACACGGTGAAGTTCCCGCGGAAGGGCAGCTCGACGTCGCTCAGGAAGACGCCCCCGAGCGCCGTGAAATGAAAGACGGTGTTCGGCGCGACGCCGTTGAGCGGCCCGGGCATGCCGTCGATGTGGGGGTGGGGCTCGCGCGGCGCCGCGCCCTCGCCGGACGCCTGCGGAAAGCGCAACGCGATCTGCCCGGTCGTGGGCGCGCGCACCTTGCCGGCGCCGATGGCCGTCTCGGCGAGCGCGCGCAGGCCCGTTTCGGCGTAGAGCCCGAGGATGGGCGGCGCGCTCACGAGCTCGGGGCAAAAGGTCTGGGCGCGCATCGTCCACAGCGCGTCCTTGGCGATGCCCTGCTCGCCGAGGGAGTGGTTGATGGCGCGCAGAGCGGCCTCGACGCGCTCGCGCGAGACAAGGCCCGGCACGAGCAGGTAGCCTTCGTCGACGAGGGCGCGTTCCTGAGCGGGCGTGAGCGTCACGACGAGCAAACACAGCTTAGCAAGACCACGGGAGGAGACGAGTCGCATGAGAGACAAGCTGCAATGGGGCGCGATCGGAACCGGACAGATCGCGGCCGATCTGGCCTTGGCGCTGCAGACGTCCACGCGCTGCCGTCTCGTGAACGCGGCCGGCTCGTCGCCCGAGAAGGCGCGCGCCTTCTCGGAACGCTGGAGCCTGCCGCGCGCCGCGGCGTCCGTCGACGAGCTCATCGCCGACCCGGGCGTCGACGTCGTCTACGTCGCGACGCCGCATCCGGCCCACGAAGCGCACGCGCTCGCGGCGATCGCCGCCGGCAAGCCCGTGCTGTGCGAGAAGCCGCTCACGATGAACGCCGCCGGGGCCGCGCGCGTCATCGAGGCCGCGCGCGCCCGCGGCGTCTTCCTCATGGAGGCCTTCATGTATCGCTGCCACCCGCTCGTGCGCGCGCTCGTCGCGCGGCTCCAAGACGGCGTCATCGGGCCCATCCTGCACGTGCGCGCGGAGTTCGGCTTCCGCAAGGCGCGCGATTCGGCGGGCCGCCTCTACAACCTCGCGCTCGGTGGCGGCGCCATCCTCGACGTTGGCTGCTACCCGGCGTCGTTCGCGCGGCTCGTGGCCGGTATTGCCGCGGGTCTCCCTTTCGCCGAGCCCACGAAGCTCGACGCCACCGGGCACATCGGTCCCACGGGCGCCGACGAGCTGGCATCGGCGTTGCTGACGTTCGCCTCGGGCGTCACGGCGACCATCGGGACCGCCATCCACCACGCGACGGGGCGGAGCGCGATGATCCTCGGCGAGGCGGGCTGCATCGAGATGCCCGATCCTTGGGCGCCCGAGAGCCGCCGGCACGGCCACAAGACGGGCTTCACGATCCACCGCGACGGCCACGAGCCCGAGCTCGTCGCGTTCGAGACGGAGCTCGACTCCTACGCGCTCGAAGCCGAGCTCGTCGCCGACGCGCTGCCCGCCCTCGAGGCGCCGTGGCCCGCCATGACGCCCGCTGACACCCTCGGCAACATGAAGCTGCTCGACGCCTGGCAAGCCGCCGTGCGCGCGGACGCCTCCGCATGAACGTGATCGCTACATCTGATCCGGCGCGCTGATCCCGAGGAGGTCGAGGCCGAGCGCGAGCGTGCGGGCGGACACCGCGCACAGCGCGAGACGCGAGGCGCGCGTCGGTCCGTCGGCCTTGAGCACGGGGCACGCCTCGTAGAACGACGTGAAGGCGCTCGCGACGTCGTAGAGGAAGGCGCAGGTGCGATTCGGGTGGCAGCCTTCGGCGGCGCGCTCGAGGGTCCCCTCGAGCTGGACGAGCGCGAGCGCGAGCGCGCGCTCCTGCGGGGCTGCGAGCGCGAAGGCGCCGGGCGTGGCCCTTTCGTCGTCGGCCTCGTGCGCCTTGCGCAGGATCGACCGGATGCGGGCGTGCGCGTACATGAGGTAAGGAGCCGTGTTGCCCTCGAAGGACAGCATGCGGTTCCAGTCGAAGACGTAGTCCTTGATGCGATCGCTCGAGAGATCGGCGTACTTCACGGCGCCCACGCCCACGGCGCTGGCGATGCGCGCTTGCTCGGCGACGGGGAGATCGGGAGACTTTTCGCCCACGACCTTGGCGGCGCGCGCCACGGCCTCCTCGACGAGCGTGGCGAGGCTCACGGACTCGCCCGCGCGCGTCTTGAGCATCTTCTTGTCGGGCCCCAGGACGGAGCCGAAGGCGACGTGCTCGAGGCGGACGCTGTCGTCGGCCCAGCCCGCGAGGCGCGCCACGGCGAACACCATGGCGAGGTGCTGCTGCTGCGGCGCCCCCACGACGTAGAGGAGGCGCCTCGCGCCGAGCTCGCGCACGCGCTGGCGCAGCGCCGCGAGATCCGTCGTCGCGTAGCCGTAGCCGCCCTCTTGCTTGCGGATGATGAGCGGCACGGGCTCGCCCTCGCGACCCGTGAAGCCCGGCGGGAAGACGCAGATGGCGCCTTCGCTCTCGACGGCGAGACCCTTGCGCGTGAGCTCCTCGACGACCTCGGGCAGCGCGGCGTTGTAACGGCTCTCGCCCACGACGTCCTCGGGCCGCAGCGTCACGCCCAGCGCGGCGTACAGGCGCGAGAAGTGCTCGACGGAGACATCGATGAGCCGCTGCCAGTACCCGAGCGTCTCGGCGTCGCCCGACTGTAGCAGCACGACGCGGCGGCGGGCGCGGTCGGCGAAGGCGGCATCGCCGTCGAACTTCGTGCGCGCCGCGCGGTAGAACGCGCCGAGCTCGCGCACGCCCGCCTGGGTTCCGGCGCTCTCGTCGAGCAGGTGCTCGATGAGCATGCCGAACGGCGTACCCCAGTCGCCGACGTGGTTGCGCCGAATGACTTTGTGGCCCTGCCATTCGAGCAGGCGCGCGATCGAGTCGCCGATGATCGTGCTGCGCAGGTGGCCGACGTGCATCTCCTTGGCGACGTTGGGGCCCGAGTAATCGATGACGACAGTCTCCGGCGTGGCGGCGCGCGCCACGCCGAGACGCGCGTCGGCGCGCATGCGGCCGAGGAGCGCCGCCAGGTAGTCGGTCCGCAGCGTGAGGTTGAGAAATCCCGGCCCCGAGACCTCGACGCCGGCGATGACGTCGTCGGCCGCGAGGTTGGCGGCGATGGCCGCCGCGACCTCGCGTGGGTTCTTCTTGAGCTTGCGCCCGAGCGCGAGCGCGAGGTCGGCCTGGTAGTCGGCGTGCTGCGAGCGGTGGAGCGCCGGATCGGCGTCGGCGGCGTCGCCGAGAGCGAGGCGCGTGGCTGTCCGCAGGCGGTCACGGAGAGGGACGAGGGGGTCGATCATGCCGGCGCGTAGCCTACATGGCCGGGTGCCCTGTGCGAACTGGTCGAATGGCGGACCCTTGACCGTCGGTAGGCCTCCGATCGACAGGACTCGGCTCAGCGCCGAGCGGCCCTCGACGTCACGTCTTCAGCGGCGCCTGGCGCGCGCGCAGCTCATCGCCGGTCATGTGAGCGCGCCGCCTTCACCTGAAAGCCTCTTGCAGGTCGGCCAGCGCCTTGTTGCCGGGGCACAGCTTCTCGAACGGGACCTGGTTGAGCGGCTGCTCGATCGTGCCCGCGATCTCGTGCATCTCGGGGGCGGTCTCGTCGACGAAGAGGAGGCCCGTCGGCACCTGGCCGCTCTTCTGGTGGTCCATGAGGTACGCCATGGCCTTGTCGCGCGAGCGTGGGTCGTAACCCTCGGCGACCTTCGTGAAGCGCACCGTGCTGCCGTCGTGCATCGTCACGGCCGTCGCGCCGCCGGGATGGACCTCGGCCGTGATCTCCGCGGCGAGCGGCACGAAGTCGGCGTGCGAGATCTCGACGTTGCGGTCGCGCGTGTACTTGTAACTCTTCGTCGAGCCCTCGTGGTCGTTAAAGGTCACGCACGGCGAGATGACGTCGATGAGCGCGAAGCCCTTGTGGCGCAGGCCGGCCTTGAGCAGCGGCACGAGCTGTTGCTTGTCGCCCGAGAAGCTGCGCGCCACGAACGTCGCGCCCAGGCTGAGCGCGAGGATCGCCGGATCGATGGGGCCGTAGGCGTTGGCCTCGCCCTTCTTGCTCTTCGTGCCCACGTCGGCGCTCGCCGAGAACTGCCCCTTCGTGAGGCCGTAGACGCCGTTGTTCTCGATGACGTAGAGCATGTTGAGGTTGCGGCGGATGGCGTGGCAGAGCTGGCCGAGGCCGATCGAGAGCGAGTCGCCGTCGCCCGAGATGCCGATGTACGTGAGGCCCCGGTTGGCGGCGTTGGCGCCCGTCGCGATGGACGGCATGCGGCCGTGCGCGCTGTTGAAGCCGTGCGCGGCGTTGACGAAATAGGTGGGCGTCTTCGACGAGCAGCCGATGCCGGACAACTTGACCACCCGGTGCGGCTCCGTGTCGAGCTCGTGAAAAGCCTGGATGATGCCAGCCGTGACGGAGTCGTGCCCGCAGCCCGCGCACAGCGTGGACATCGCGCCCTCGTAGTCGCGCACCGTGAGCCCGAGCTTGTTCTTCGGGAGGCCGGGGTGGACGACCCGCGGTTTCGGAATGAAGGTCATAGGGCCTCTCCCATCTGCTGCGTGAGCTGACGCTTGACGCCGTCGACGACGTGGTGGGCCGACAGCGGGAACCCGCCGTACGCGAGCACGGAGCGCAGGCGCGCCTTGTCGATGCCCGTCTCGTTGACGAGCAGCGTGCGGAGCTGCGCGTCGCGGTTCTGCTCGACGACGTAGATGGTCTCGTGGGCGCGCAGGAACTCCTCGACGTTGCCGCCGAACGGGAAACCGCGCACGCGCATGAAGTTGGCCTTGATGCCCTGCTCCGCGAGCAGCTCTATGCCTTCGCGCACGCCCTGGTCGCAGCCGCCAACGGTGACGATGCCGATGGTCGCGCCCGGCATCGTGCGGATGTCCGGGGCCGGCACGTGCTTGGCGGCGCTCTTGTGCTTGTGGGTCAGGCGATCGACGACCTCTTGATACTCGTCGGGGATCTCCGTGTACTTGCCAAATTTGTTGTGGCCCGAGCCGCGCGTAAAGTAGGCGCCCTTGGGGTGCACGCCGGGCAGCGTACGCGACGTCACGCCGTCGGCGTCCGAGTCGGAGTAGCGCTGGAACCGCTCCATGGCCGACAGCTCCGCGGACGAGAGGACGCGCCCCTTGTCGGGCCGGTACGTGTCGTCCCACTTCAGGCGCGGGCACATCCAGTCGTTCATGCCGATGTCGAGGTCCGAGAGCACGAAGACGGGCGTCTGAAAGCGGTCGGCGAGATCGAAGGCCTTGGGCGCCATCGTAAAACACTCCTCGGGGTTCGCCGGGAAGAGCAGGATGTGCTTGGTGTCGCCGTGCGAGGCGTACGCGCACGTGAGGATGTCGCCCTGCTGCGTGCGCGTCGGCATGCCCGTCGAGGGGCCCGTGCGCTGCACGTCGACGATGACGGCCGGGATCTCGGCGTAGTAGGCCAGTCCGATGAGCTCTCCCATGAGCGAGATGCCGGGGCCCGAGGTCGACGTGAAGGCGCGCGCGCCGCTCCAGTTCGCGCCCAGCACCATGCCGATGGCCGCGAGCTCGTCCTCGGCCTGCAGGATGCAGAAGTTGTTCTTGCCCGTCTCGGGATCGCGCCGGTGCGCCGCGCAGAAGCCGCGGAAGGCGTCCATGAGCGAGGTCGACGGCGTGATGGGGTACCAGGCCGCGACGGTCGCGCCCGCGAACATGCACCCGAGCGCGAGCGCCGTGTTGCCGTCGATGAGGATCGAGTCGCGCGTCGAGTGGCTGCCGTCCATCGTCTTGAGGTGGAACGGCAGCGGGCACTGGAAGTGTTGCTTGGCGTGTCGGTAGCCGAGCTGGATGGCCTTGTGGTTCATGGCCATCATCGATTTTTTTGCGCCGTACTTCTCCTCGAGCAGGCCGTCGATGACCTTCATGTCGATGTCGAGCAGCGCCGCGAGCGCGCCCGCGTACATGATGTTCTTCATGAGCACCTGCTCGCGCGGCTTCTCGAAGTTCTCGCGGCACATCTTGGCGAGCGGGATGCCGAGCAGGTGGATATCCGGCCGCTGGACGGCGTCCGAGAGCGGCCAGGTCGAGTCGTGCAGCAGATAACCGCCCTGGCGCAACTCCTTGATGTCGCGCGCGTAGGTCTCCGCGTTCATGGCGACCATGAGGTCGTACACGGGCGTGCGGGCCGTGTGCCCGTCACCGTTGACGCGGATCTCGTACCAGGTCGGCAGACCCTGGATGTTCGACGGGAACAGGTTCTTGCCCGACACGGGGACGCCCATGCGGAAGATCGCCTGCATGATGAGACCGTTGGCGCTCGCCGATCCGGTCCCGTTCGTGTTGGCGATCTTGAAGGCGAAGTCGTTGACGCGATCTACTTTGGCTGTGTCGAGGTGTTCCACGCGTTGCTTCCGGCTTTGGGAATCGTGAGCTCGAGCTTCTGCATGTCCCAAGCGCCCGTCGGGCAGCGCTCGGCGCACAGGCCGCAGTGCACGCAGAGGTCCTCGTCCTTGACCATGATCCGCCGCGTCTGCGGCAGCGGCCCCGACGCGTAGAGGCTCTGGCCGGCGTTGAGCGCGGGCACGGTGAGCCGTTTGCGCAGGTCGGTCTCCTCGCCGTTGGGCGCGATCGTCAGGCAGAGCACAGGGCAGACGTCGATGCACGCGTCGCACTCGATGCACTGGTGGTCGGTGAACTTCGTCTGCACGTCGCAGTTGAGGCAGCGCTGCACCTCGCGCGCCGTGGCCTCGGCGTCGAAGCCGAGCTCGACCTCCTTGTTGAGGCTCTTGAAGCGCTCGACGAGGTCGACGTGCTTCATGGGCGTGCGCTTCGCGGGGCTGTAGTCGTTGTGGTAGCTCCACTCGTGCAGGCCCATCTTCTGCGAGATGAGGTTCATCCCCATCTTGGGCCGCTCCATGAGCGCCGTGGCCTGGCAGTGGTTGTGGATCGAGATCGCCGCCTCGTGGCCGTGGTTGACGGCCCAGATGATGTTCTGCGGGCCAAAGGCGGCGTCGCCGCCGAAGAAGACGCCCGGGCGCGTCGACTGGAACGTCGTCTTGTCGATGACGGGAATGTCCCACCTGTCGAAGTCGATGCCCACGGCCGACTTGGCGTCGCGCTCGATGAACGGGAAGGCGTTCTCCTGCCCGATGGCGAGGATGACGGTGTCGCACGGGATGGTCACCGTGCCCGTCACCGTCGAGAGCGCCTTGCCCTTGGCGTCCTCCGACCACGCGAGCTGCTCGAACTCCATGCCGACGAGCTTCCCGCTCTCGAGGACGAAGCGCTTCGGCGCGTGATTGATGACGATCTCGATCTGTTCTTCCTCGGCGTCCTCGAGCTCCCAGGGCGAGGCCTTGAAGAACCTTCGCGGGCGGCGCGCCATGACCTTGATGTCCGTCGCGCCGAGGCGCTTCGAGGTCCGGCAGCAGTCCATGGCGGTGTTGCCGACGCCGATGATGAGCACGCGCTTCTCGATCGACGTCACGTGCCCGAAGGCCACCGACTCGAGCCACTCGATGCCGATGTGAACGTTCGCCGAGGCCGCCTTGCGGCCCGGGATGTCGAGCTCCTTGCCGCGCGGCGCGCCCGTGCCCACGAACACGGCGTCGTACCCTTCGGCGAGCAGCGCCTTCATGCTCGCGACGGGCGTGTTGTAGCGGATGTCGACGCCCATATCGAGGATCTGGCCGCACTCGTCGGCGAGCACGTGCTCGGGTAGGCGGAACGAGGGGATGTTGGTGCGCATGAGGCCGCCCGGCTTGCCCTGCTTCTCGAAGATCGTGACCTCGTAGCCGAGCGGCATGAGGTCGTTCGCCACCGTGAGCGACGCCGGCCCGGCGCCGATGCACGCGACGCGCTTGCCGTTCTTGATCGCGGGCGCCTTGGGCAGCCGCTCCGAGATGTCGTCGCGCAGGTCGGCCGCGACGCGCTTCAGGCGGCAGATCGCCACGGCCTTTCCGTCGACGCGCGTGCGGCGGCAGGCGGGCTCGCACGGCCGGTCGCACGTGCGCCCGAGGATCCCTGGGAACACGTTCGACTCGCGGTTGAGCAGGTACGCGTCGGTGTGCCGCCCCTGCGCGATGAGCCGAATGTATTCCGGCACGTTGGTGTGGGCTGGGCAGGCCCACTGACAATCGACTACCTTATGGAAGTAGTTTGGGTCGTGGATGTCTGTGGGATTCACTTCTCGTCCTGGGGCTAGGCCGGGGGCAAAAGCAAACGCGCGTTCGGCTGGGGCCGGCTTTATGGCGGCGTAGGATAGACTCCTGTTTCTGCGCGGTAAAGTCCCGAGAGTCAACAAGGTGACGTTCCTGGTCGACGGGAGCCCGCGCCGGGTTCCCCTCTCCCCCTTAGTGAGGTGGAACCGGTCTCGATGGCGCGCTCTGGAGGCACGCGATGACGGCCTGCCGCTCCTTGGCGCAGACCTCCTGCCGCACGACCGGCAGGCCCTCTTCGTCGCAAATCCAGTTTTTGGCCGGCTCGGCCAGGAAGCACGACTCGAAGCGCTTCATTTCTTTGCCGCAGGCGGGCGGCGTGTGCAGCTCCGCGCACTTTGTCTTGCACTCACGCGGGATGCAGTGGAGTTCCTTGGCGCGCTGCTCGCAAATCGGGACGCACCGATCGCGGTGGCATCCTCCGACCGAGAAGAGGGTGACGAAGGCCAGGGCCAGGGCGTACCGAGTCGTGCGCACGCTCAGAAGGTGGCCGAGTCAGCGCATTCAGTCAACGGTGACCGAGGCATTCGAGCCCGCGCGTGCGGACCTCGACAAGCGGGGCGCGCCTGCTAACCTCGCGCCCCTCTCACTCACGAGGAGGACGCCATGGCCGACAAGCTGATTCTGATCACGGGCGCGACCGGCCATCAAGGCGGCGCGACGCTGCGCCACCTCTCGAAGCGCGGCGGCTTCAAGCTGCGGGCGCTCACGCGCAAGCCCAATGGCGACGCCGCCAAGGCGGTCGCGGCGCTCGGGGCCGAGGTCGTCGCCGGCGACCTGGACGACGCCGCCTCGCTCTCGCGCGCGCTCGAGGGCGCCTGGGGCGTTTACGCCGTGCAGAACACCTGGGAGGCCGGCGTCGAGAAGGAGGAGGTGCAGGGCAAGCGCATCGCGAAGGTCGCCCGCGAGGCGGGCGTGCAGCGCTACGTCTATGCCTCCGTGGGCTCGGCCCACAAGAAGACGGGCATCCCGCACTTCGACAACAAGTTTCGCATCGAGGAGACCGTCAAGGCGCTGGGCTTCCCGTCGCACGCCATCATTCGGCCGGTCTTTTTCATGGAAAATCTCTTGTCCCCCTGGTCGCTGAGCGGCGACACGCTCACCATGGGCCTCGCGCCGAACACCAAGC